>JALHPA010000529.1 GCA_022842745.1 Pirellulales bacterium | reverse complement strand
AGGGTGAGAGTCGAAGGCTCGGGTACTGTAATCACACGGGCGATGAAGGGATCCCAGGAATTTTGGTTGAGTCCACCGAGATTCCCAGACGTCGCCCCGGCAAGGTAGATTGCTCCCGAGGGGTCGACGACAAGGTCATAACCGATGTCTCTGCCGCTCGATCCGATTTGGCCCGCTGAGACTAGGTTGCCAAGGGCATCATAGTGACTAATGAACACGTCTTCCCTGCCGGCGTTCGGGCCGCCTACTGCGCCTGTAGTCGTGCCAGCGAGAAATACACCTCCCCGATCGTCACTGGCAACGTCCCACAAACGGTCGGTCTGAAAGTCGCGTCTTCCTAGCGATTGCGTCCAAACCAGGTTTCCATTCACATCGTATCGACTGAGAATGCCATCAGATGTGCCAGTAAACGGCTCGTTGCCGTTGGTAAAGCCAACGACATAGGCGCCCCCGTGGCCGTCCGGGGCTACATCCTCGCCACGATCATGGCCGGGCGTTCCAAATTGGCGAGTCCAAAGCAGATTGCCCAAGGTATCGAAACGGGACACAAATGCATCAAATCCGCCTTGCTGTGGGCCATCAAGCGCGCCAGCCGTTTTTCCCGTCACATAAATGCCGTTATACTCGTCGGCTGAAATGGAATGGCATAACTCATTTTCAGGAGTTCCAAACTGGCGTGACCACAGCATATTCCCCGCGGCGTCAAAATGTGTGACGAATGCATCGTCTCGGTTCGGGTTCGTACCACCAAATGATGACGTGCCGGTGATATACACGCCCCCGACCCCGTCCGCGGCAGCGCCTGAAGTGTATTCATAACCGCTTGTGCCCACTTGTCGGCTCCAGAGCGAGTTGCCATTGGAGTCGTAATGGCTTACGAATGAATCTGAGCCCCCAAGGTAGGGACCGCCGAGTGCCTCGCCCGTGTTGCCGGCTATATACGCTCCGCCAAACAAGTCGCGAACCACTCCAAAACCCACATCCTCCTCGATGGTACTCGGCTGGCGCGTCCAAAGCAGATTGCCGGCTGCGTCATATCTGGAGAGGAAGGCATCGCCCGTGAGTTCTTCCGGACCGCCCAGGGATCCTCTTGTGAATCCAGCCAGGTAAGCTCCACCGAATCCATCTATCGCCACCGCAAGACCTTCATCGATTCTGATGCTGCCGTGCTGGCGGATCCAATCGACTTGAAACCGTTCTGCGGAGCGAACCGATTGGACATGGAGCGCGACGATGGCCAGGAGAACCAAGACAATGTAATAGCGAGCGGGTGAGTTTGTCATGATGTGTGTCACATTGTACTTTCGTTGACGGATTGACTGGTTGAGTGGTCTCGGCGAAAAGCCGTTGGACATCTAACTAGCAGTCAATGGATTGCTCTCTTTACAGTGGTCTGAATCATTGCAGGCCTTTAGGTTGCGAGTTTTCTTGTGCGGAGTTGCTATCCAAACGGCTTTTCAGCGTCGCCAACGTTCTCCGCGAGCCGTCAAGCATCGACGATCCCATGGCATCGTCGGGCATCTGGCGGAGCAGCTCCTCCAATGACTCGATCGCTCGCTCGCAGAGACTGATTGCCTCTGCAAGATCGGTGCGGTGAGTTTCCTTGATGAGAGTCAACAAGTTATAAATCTGCTGCCGTCGCCATTCGGTCATCCTCGGCTGATCTCGAACGGCCGCGTCGATCTCGGATAACGCCTGCCGCAACTCCACTCGGCTTTCGTCACGGCGTTTCATCTCGGCTAGCACGCCGGATAGCGTGTACCGAGCCCACGGAACCAAGTGCGGGTCCTCTGGATCGCCTAACCGAATCGCATCGCGGAGCTCCTGCTCCGCTTCACGATGGCGTTTCATCATCCTTAGTTGGTTGCCCAGGTTAACATGAACCATCGCTTGATTCGGGCGGAGGGCGAGCGACTTGCGATAGAGGGCGATCGCCTCGTCCGGCCGATCCATAATGGTCATTGAGGCGGCCAGATTTCCATATTCCTGGGCCAGCCGTTCGCGATAACGAATCGAATCTGGATAGGATTCGACCAACGCCTCGCGTAATTGAATCGCTTCCTTCTCCAATTCTTGAGCTTGGTCCGGTCGATGCTCTGCAAAATGCAACACCGACTTGGCGCGAAGACCATCGGCAAGCAGTTCCTGGTGAACCGAGTGCCCCGCGACTTCATCCATCAGAGTGCGTGCCAGCTCCGTCGCCGCTTCCGCGTGTGCCATAGCCTCATTCGCCGATCCAATCTCTCCCAGCAAATTCGCCGCCCGCACCTGAGCGCGGGCGACCTGATAACGCGCCGCCACCGAGTCATCGTTCGATCGCAACAGTGCCCGATTCGCCTCTAGCGCGTCGAGTAAGAGAGCTTTTCGCATCGGCGCCATATGGGGCGCGGAAAGCAATCGGTTCTCGGACACGCGAGTCAATAGTTGATCGATGACTTCGTGCGTTTGCAGGAGATTAGCCGTGGCACGATCCGATTCGATTCCTCTTTCATGATAAGCACGGGTGACGAGGACCACGACCGCAGCCAGGGACACCGCACTTACCGCGAGTACCACCAGGGTGAATACCAATAACAGCATGCGGTGCCGGCACCATTTTCCCAATCGCTGCCCAGCGGTTGGCGGACGCGCGGAAATCGGCTGGCGCTCCGAAAAACGCCGAAGATCGGCGGAAAATTCGTTGGCAGATGGATAGCGGTCGGCGGAGTCTCTGGCGGCGGCTTTAAGCAGAATGGTTTGTAAATCGAGCGGGATGGATTGGTTATGAGTCCGAGGAGCCGGAAGATCTTCGGTCACTATTTGTTTCAAGAGTCCATTGCGGTCCCTCTGCGGAAAGGCTTGAGAAAGCGTAACGAGTTCGTAAAGCGTCACCCCCAGGGAATAAATGTCCGTCCGATGGTCCAGCACGCCGCTTTTCCCCTCGGCCTGTTCAGGGCTCATGTACCGGAGTGTACCCAAGATGTCTCCGGTCATGGTCAGCGACGCATCCGACTCGACAGACGCTAATCCGAAATCGGTAATCCAGAGTTTTCCCCGCTCGTCCAGCATCAGGTTCGAGGGCTTGATATCGCGGTGGACGATCCCCATCTGGTGGGCATGCTCCAACGCCTCGGCAGCTTGAATTCCCAACTCGGCGACGCGGCGAAAATAGTCCTCCGGATGGGTGGAATAGAGCGTTGAAAGGGCCGCTATTGGCGACGTTTCCGTAAACGCGTGACGGATTGAGGGGGTGAGAGAATCTTCCTCCGAACCGTTAGCCCCCCCAAGACCGAGTGTCGCGCCACGAGCGTCCGCCGCCGACGTACCTTTCCCGTTGCTCATCGGGGCGTTGGAAATAGCCGCGGTCGGAAGTACATTCGCTGGCAGTTCCCGCGATCTCTTATTCCTCTGACGCGTATTCCCCGCGCCTGTCGCTTTGCCCGCTCGAGCTGCCTCGGCTCTGGCCAGCAGTTCCTTGCTCTGCAGCTCGCCGATCACATCCGCCAACGTCGCTCCCTCCACAAACCGCATCGCAAAGAAATGCACTCCCCGTTCACACCCAACGCCATAAACCTCGACAATGTT
>JALHPA010000528.1 GCA_022842745.1 Pirellulales bacterium | reverse complement strand
TTGCATCCAGTGCATGGAATGCGTCCAGGCCTGCCCGGAGAATAACCTCGCGGTCAATTTGCGCCCCTGGGGCGCCGACCTCATCGATCAGCACCGCCCGCGCACCGATGAGGCCTATTTGGCCCTGCTGATGCTCTCGATCACCGGGTTTCACGGATTGACCATGACCCCCAATTGGGCACTTCTCACCGACGCACTGAGCCAGTCGCTCTCGCTGGGGAATTTGCTTGCGTTCTCCCTTGGCATGACCTTTTTACTGTTGGCGCCAATTCTGCTCTACGCCTTGCTCGTTTATGGCTCGTACCTATTGGGCAAGTCTTCGGCGGCGGTCGCAGAGAAAGCAACTTTCCACGACTATTTCGTCCGCTACGCCTATGCCCTCCTCCCCATCGCACTTTTTTATCATCTGGCCCACAACATGGAGCATTTGCTGATGGAAGGTCCCAAGGTCGTGGCCCTAGCATCGGATCCATTCGGCTGGAATTGGGACCTCTTTGGAACGGCCCACTGGCAAATTCCTCCGCTTGTGTCGCTCGATGTTCTCTGGATTGTGCAAATCGTCCTGGTCCTTGTGGGCCACGTCTACAGCCTCTGGATCGCCCACCACACCTCGCGGCAGATATTTCCTACCACCGCCTCGGCCCGTCGCAGCCAGTGGCCCATGCTGTTCGCCATGGTCGCGTTCAGCATCTTCAGTCTGTGGCTCTTGAAACAGCCCATGGAGATGCGCACCTCAGCCATGTAAACGCCGACAACGCGCTTGCCTAAAACCCATTTTCCCCGGATTCCCGCCCGACGCCGATCCGGCGTCGCCACGCCAGTTCCTCGCCATGCAACCCACTTCGACGATTTCTACCGCTGCTACACCTGACCGGTCGGCCCCACCCTCCGTTGACAATCCTCGCGTTGTCGCGGTCTGCATCTCCGCCGGCGGTATCCCTAAACGCCCCTTGCTCAACGCCCGGATTCTCCACACCGGCATCGACGGCGACCGGCACGCGCACGAAAAACACAACCGCCCAGAGCGAGCGCTCAGCCTGTTCGACCTCGAGATCCTCTCCCAGCTCGTCGATGAGGGCTTCCCTCTGCAACCTGGAACTGCCGGCGAGAATATCACGGTCGCCGGGCTGCACGTTCAAGATCTACTCCCAGGCACGCTGCTTGGCATCGGCGATGCGCTGGTTCGCCTTGAGCAGCCGCGCAAACCCTGCTACGTCTTGGATGCCATCGATCCCCAGTTGAAACACGCCATGCTCGGCCGCTGCGTCTACATGGCGTCCGTTGTTCAACCGGGAACCATCTCCCCAGGCATGCCCATCCAACTGATTTCGCCCGGAACGGGAGACACCAGGGAGCTTCCCGCCGGGCGCCTTCCGGCGGCTCATCCTGCCGATCGCAGTGGCCCGCGAACGTAAGTGTGCGCTAGGAAGGCGTAGAACTTTCGCCGCCACGACGGAACCGCCGGTTGAAGAATGCACTCGTGCAATTTTTCAACCGAGCCAAGTTTCCAACAAGCAGGTCGCGGCTCGCTAATGGCGTTCAACCTATTTGGTGTACGAAAGAGTAAGCAGCGCAAAGCCCGTTACGAGCGAGGCGTCGGACTCGAGCCAGCGATTGTTTGAGTTGACCCAGGACCCGTTTGGTTTTTGGCGGCGAGCAAGCTCCTCGGTCAGTTCGCGGCGCCAATCGTGTTTGCGGCCCTCGGCATCCTCGAAATGAGGCTCATTAACCGCCGCCAGGGCTTTGGCCATGAGGTGGTAATAGTAATAGATTCCCGCGTCGCCGAGGCCAGGATTCGACTTCAAGTCGTAGTGCTTGCGCAGCCAGGAGAGGGCCGCTTTGACGCGCTGGTCGTCGGGCTTCAGGCCGGCGTGGATCATGCTTTTCAAACCCGCGTAGGTCATCGAGCCGTAGCTGCGCAAGCCCCCTTGAGGAGCTTCCTTGGGGTTTTCGCCTTCCCCGGCGGGGGAATAGTAGAACCCGCCGTCGTTGATCTTGGCGGCGAAAGGGGTGGTGTTGTGCTCGCTCTCCAGGTTCTGGCAGCGAGAAACAAACACCAGCGCGTCCTGCACGGCGGGATCTTCGGCGTTTGCTCCTGCCGCCACGAGCGCCTCGACGAGGAAGGCGGTGTTCGACAGGTCGGCGCGACCGTCCGTGCCATAGCTTGCGCCGCCGTAATTCACATCGGACTTGTCCTTGCCGTCGTCTTTGCCTACTTGCAGGCCGCGGATGAATTTGTCGGCGCGGTTGAGAATCTTGTCATAGCGCCCGTCCCGATTCGCGTCCTTGAAGCAGACCATGGCGAGGCATGTCTCGTAGTTCTTGAGGCGCGAACCATTGACGTAGATGCCGCCATCGTCTTGGACGTTCGATTCAAGATATTTAAGCGCCTTGGCAACCACCGGATCGGCGACGGCACGGCCATTTCGCACAAGCGCGGACGTGCAAATCGAAGTCACGCCCGAGCCAGTCCGCTTGCTCCATGAGCCATCGTCGGCTTGCGAACCGACGAGATATTCGATGCCGCGAGCGACAACGAGCCGATGGTTGGTCTCTGGCGGCTCGTCTGCGGAATGTACGGCGGAGGCCAGTATCGTGGTAGCCAGTGCGATGGCGGCAAATGGTCGTAGCATTATTGAATAACCTCGGCGTAAGTCATATTGCTTTGGCGGAATGCAATCATAGCGGTACGACCGCCGAGGTCCAGTTGAACGTCGGCGGTGATGCCTCGCGTCCGGTTCAAGGCGGCGAATCATTAGCGCACGGGGGCCAGCATCGGCCAGCATTCAACCGTTGGCCAGGTGTTGCCAGGTCGGCAACCATGGGCGCCCTGCTGAGCGAAGAACCGTTTCATGGCAGGAAACGGCGAAGGAAACGGCGCAGTCGGTTTTCGCAAGGATGTGTGCCGCTCGTTTGCCGGGATGGCAAGACATAAAAAAACCCCTATTTCGCGAGGTATCGCAGTTTGCCGCGATGCCTGCTTGTAGGGGGTATGGAGGATAGGGGATTCGAACCCCTGACCTTCTGGCTGCCAGCCAGACGCTCTCCCAATTGAGCTAATCCCCCGAAATTATTGCGCGGTGGTCCGCTTGGGCTGTTGTTCGGATTGAGATTCCTGGTTAGAACGGGCTCTTGCCGCCGATTTCCGCCTGTACCTCGGGGGAATACCGTGGTACACCGTCGCCTCGAAACCGGCTCAAAACACGCCTTCTGGCCGACAACTGGCCGTGCCTGGGAGGGTAGCCGGAAGCCGATCGGAAGCGAAAATCAAACCCTATCACTGGCGGTGAGGACTGTCAACGGCTGCCAGGGAATGGGACTTGCCCCAGCGGCCGCCGGCCGCGCAACAGGCGGCTCAAGTTGGCTGACCGCGGAGGCGGGATAGGGGTTGGCCTGCGACAAGAATATGAAATCGTAAGGCGCTAATTGGCAGCGGAATTCAGTCAAACAGCGAGGAACGGCGCGGGTGAAGCGATGGATCGTCAATTTGTTGCGGTGGGGGGCCCCGGCGGCGATTGTGGGGTATCTGGTCGATCAGGCGCGCCGCGACGATAGCTTTGCGCTGTTGTGGGAGGGG
>JALHPA010000527.1 GCA_022842745.1 Pirellulales bacterium | reverse complement strand
GGTGCAAGAGATGCTTGGCCACGCGAGCATCGGCACGACGCAGATCTACACTCACGTCGACCAGACACGTCTGAAACGGGTCCACCGGCAGTTTCATCCGCGGGGCTAGTTAGTTCCTGGCGGTGGGCCTGGTAGGCATCGAGCGCCAGCTCGCCCCGAGGCAATCCAAGAGTTCCCCTCCCCCTCACCCCGCCGTCGCTTCCGGCGGAATCGCCAACAGCCGTTGCGTCTCCGCCGGCAGATTCAATCCCTTGATCCGTGCCATTTCGGCCGTAATTGCGCTGACCGATTCCTTTATCGACTTTTCATACTTCTGCTCGAGCTCTTTTTGCCCCTCGGTGCTCACCTTCAATTCGTCGAACTTCTCGTTCAAGTGCCGCAGTCGAAACGACAGCTCCTGCACTTTGGGCTCGGCCGCCTTTGCCGTCGCCTCATCCTGGACAGACTTCAATGTCTCCGCAAATTCGGCAAGTACCTCGACCTCCTGTCGCGCAAGCGCATCCCCCGAATCCTGGCAGCCGAGAAGTCCCGCGCAAGCCAGCAACAGCAACAGCCGCCAACAGGTTCGATGCATCGCCACAGAGCCTCCCCTCCAGTGAAGTCCCACCACCCCGCCTAACCCAAGCCAATTTGCAGCTTCTCCACCAGCGCCCGGTACGCCGCCGTCTGCCGTACCCCTTCCAGGTCCGGGTCCACTTCCATGTGGGCAAAGTCCCGGTACCCGTGCTGAATCGCCTGAGTCAACTGGTCCAGCGACCGCTCCAAATGCCCATGCAAGGCCAAAGCGCAGGCCAGATTGTATCTCACAATCCAGTCATCCGGCCGCAGCTCGACCAGCCGCGCATCCACCGCCAGCGAGCGATGGTACAGCCGCTTCTTCGCCAATTGCTCGCTTAGCGCCCGCAGTGCAGGAACGTGATTCGGCTGGCGATAAAGGATCCGCTCGAAGAAGTCGATCTCAAACTCGCTCTGGTCCATCTCCCCAAACCAAGCGTCCCAAATCGGCGCCGCTCCGTTTTGAGCCGCTCCATGGGCAATCGGTTCCTTGACCAGTGGCTTCTCGATTTCCATAAATCGCACCTCGTCCCACGTGGATTCGAATCTTTGGTCCATCCCCAGGCGGTCACATCATCGGCTGTCACTCGACCTCTTCTTCGAACTCGTGCTCCCCGTCCTCTTCCTCTGCCTCCGGCAGATCCTCATCCTCTTCCCCGGTCTCCTCGTCAAAATCCTGCACTTCTTCTTCAAAATCGTCGTCGAAGTCGTCGTCGAAATCCTCCTCGTCGAACTCCTCGTCCGCTTCAAACGGCTGCTCCTCGACCGGAATCTCGTCTTCGTCCTCATCCCCCTCGTCGTCCACCGCCACAATCCTCCCCCGTTCACTCGCCGGCAAGCCATCCTCGGCAGGCAACGTGTTCCCCGCCACCACCCCACCCCCCAAAACTTCTTCGGTCGGCAAGGCGCGACCAATATTCTCGGCCCCCTGTCCCCCAAGAACAGGTCTGCCAAACCGCGCCTGAACCAGTGTTGTACTTGCCATCGCCTGGCTCATTCCCCAAGTTCGTTTGAAATTCACAGTCCGGGTCAATACGCGCCAAAGCGGGCGCAGAATTATTCCCGACCGCCACAATAAGTCCCCGTCGTGGATATCGACAAGTCCCCGCCGGGGCCATCCACAACCCTCCACAGTGGTAATCCACCCCCGCCGCAGTTGTCAAGCCGCAGCCAGCGGCGGTCTTGCCGTCGCCCCCTACCGTGGAAAATTCAGAATCTTCGTGCCCTTGCACGAAGGGGCGAAGAAAAAGAAAGCCGGATCCCTCTGGCATCCCCCAGTCGTGCTACCGAGCAGACAGCGCTTCGCAACCAGCGGCCATAACTTGTCAAGTCCGCCGCCCACCTTCCGCGGGAGCCGCGGAAGGTAGCAACTACTCACGCATCCCCGGCGACGCCGCCTCCCTCCGCTCGCCCCCTTCCTACCGTGCCCGCTGCCGGCGCGTCAAAAGCGGCCGGGAATATTCCGGTTGCCGCTCCAACTCTCCCGCCGTCGTTACGGGTTGGTACTCCTCAAGCTCACCTCGCAAAATCTTTACATCCTTCGGCGCCGCTAGACCCAAGGTTACCCGGTCCCCGGACACCCTCTGAACCACCACCTCGATCCCGTTCCCGATGATGATCCGCTCTCCCACTTTGCGACTGAGAATCAGCATGGCTCCCTCCGTTTCTTGAAGAATTGTCACTCGCCGGAACTCATCCGACGTTCTGCCACCGAAATGAGCAATCAACGAGCCATTCTCCTCCCGCAGGCCCAATATTTTGAACAAATTTTCTAAAGTTCTATTTTCTCGGCACTTTTGCCATCGTCGACCGCTCCCTCTGAGAGATAGCACCCCATGGCAACCTGCCAATCTGTCTCAAAATGATAGGGCAATCTGACAATGAGGCGCTTTTTCCTCCGAACAGGCGATTACTCCGTCCATCTTGCCGCGTCGCCGCTTCTTTTCCCGAACCTCTCCCCTCACCCGCTTCAACCTCCTCGCTCACCCCTTGGATGCTTTCAACCCTCCGAGGTTACCAACCCCATTCCCTCCCGGACCTGACCATTCGGCGATCAATTTGGATTCTTTCTGACTAGTGAAAGCCTTCTCGAACCTGATAGATTTCCCTTTCGGGCCGCCCAAACCACTCTCCCCGCACCCGCTCGCCATGTCCACCTTCTCGCGCTCCCTCCCCTCTGCTTCCGCTGGGCAAGTTTGTACCGCGGCAACATGCTACCCCCGCCGCCGGCGGCTTGCCCTCTGCGCCCTATTCGCGGTTGCGGTCGTCGCCATCTGCGTCCCCTGCGGTCGCGCCGCTCCCCCCACGGCCGACCAGCTCCGCGCCGCCGACGATGCCATCGCTCGAGACCCCCGCTCCCCGGCCGCCCACGATGCCCGCGGAGCACTCCATTTCAAAGCCGGCCGAATCGCCGAGTCCCTCGCCGACTTCAACCGCGCCATCGCCCTCGATCCCGCCCGCGAGCCAGGCCATTGGATGCGGGGAATCTCCTTCTACTACGCAGGCGAGTACGAAAAAGGGGCCAAGCAGTTCGCCGGCTACCAGACCGTCGATTCCAACGACGTCGAAAACGCCGTCTGGCGGTTCCTTTGCGTCGCCCGCTCCTCAAGCCTCGACAAAGCCCGTCAGGACCTCCTCCCCATCAAGCACGATTCCCGCGTTCCGCTGATGACGGTATACGCCCTCTTTGCCGGAAAAGCCCAGCCCGCCGACGTTCTCGCCGCAGTCAAACAGGGCAACCCCGCCGGTCCACAGCTCACCCTCCGGCAGTTCTACGCCGATCTGTACCTCGGCCTCTATTATGAATCCCAGGGGAATGCCAAACTGGCGAAACAGTACATCCAGGCCGCCCGCGACGCCCGCCTCGATGACCATTACATGGCCGACGTGGCCCGGGTACATGCCGACCGCCTCGATTCCTCCCAGCAAAAATCCACGCCTGCCCACCAGCCCCCATCCGACCAAGCCGATAAGTCATCCCCGCCAGCCAGCCAATCCCCCGCCGACCGGCGCCCCCCCTCCG
>JALHPA010000526.1 GCA_022842745.1 Pirellulales bacterium | reverse complement strand
CTAGTGCTTTGTGACGGCAAGAAATTAGGGTTGTTGAGGGTGTGGTTTTTGGGGAGACTTCCTTCCGGCAAGGAGGTCGCCATGAAGAAGAAGTATATCGTCGAATTGACGGAGGATGAACGTTCCACGCTGCGGGAATTCGTGAAGAAGCTCAAAGGCACGAGTGGGAAGGTCAAACGCGCCAACATTCTGCTCAAAGCGGACGCAAGTGGCCCGGGATGGACGGATGCGAGGATTGCCGAAGCCTTGGACTGTCGCACGAAAACGGTCGAGAACGTGCGGCAGCGATTTGTCGAATTAGGGTTCGATGTTGTGCTGAACGGCAAGCACCGCGAGACACCACCGACAGGAAAGCTGCTGGATGGTGAGCAAGAGGCGAAGATCATCGCCCTGCGGCTTAGCACGCCGCCAGCGGGCTATGGCAAATGGACGCTGCGATTGCTGGCCCGCAAGGTGGTGGAACTGCAGATTGTCGATTCGGTGAGCTACCAAACCGTACGCCGTACGCTAAAAAAAACGGCATGGGGACCAAGCGTGCAATCCAATATTGGGTGATTCCTCCCGAAGCGGACGCCGAATTTGTGGCTCACATGGAGGACGTGCTGGACGTTTATTCCCGGCCCTACGACGCGAAGGTTCCCGTGCTGTGCATGGACGAGCAGCCGGTGCAGTTGGTCGAAGAAGTCAAATGTCCAATCGCGGCGACCAGGGATCATCCCCAGCGTGTGGACTACGAGTACAAACGCGCGGGCGTCGCGAACATCTTCATGTTTGCGGAACCGCTCGCCGGGTGGCGACAGGTTGCAGTACGCGACAGGAAGACGAAAGTCGATTGGGCGCTCGAGATGGCCGATCTGCTGGAAGGTCGTTATGCCGATTGTGAAAAGGTGATTGTCGTCTGTGACAATCTCAACACGCACACGATGGGCGCCTTCTACGAAACCTTTGAGCCCCCGCGAGCACGCTCCTTGGTGAGGCGCATCGAGTTCCACCACACGCCCAAGCACGGGAGTTGGCTGAACATCGCCGAGAACGAACTCAGCAGCATGACGCGTCAATGCGTTGCCGGACGACGCATCGGCAGTTCCGAAAAACTCCGGCAGGAAACGACCGCCTGGCACGAGGACGTCAATCAAACGCAACGTGGCGTCGAATGGCAAATGAAGATCGACGATGCCCGCACAAAGCTAAAGTCCGTTTACCCTAAAATCAAGACGTAACAAAGCACTAGAGGAACTTGGCGGCAAGTTGCGGATCAAAGACACCAAGACCGGGACGGGCCGCAAAATAGACCTACCGCCCGTGGCGATGCAAGCCCTCGAACAACACCGCGCGGCGATGCTCCGCGAGGGTCACATTGCCGGGCCAGTCTTCTGCGACCAGCAGGGCGGATACCTCCGCAAAGGGAACGTCTGCCGGCGGTCCTTCGTGCCGCTCATGTCCGCGGCGGGTGTTCCACGGCTTCGCTTCCACGACCTCCGGCATACCTCCGCGTCGCTCTTGCTAGCGGCGGGTGAGAACGTGAAGACCGTCGCCGAACGGCTGGGCCATAGCTCGGTGAAGATCACGCTGGACGTTTACGCGCACGTGATGCCGACCATGCAGCAAGCGGCGGCGGCCCGAATGCAAAAGCTGTTTGGCTGAGATTGGCTACATTTAGGCTACATTTTGCCTTTTTTGGCCAGTTCTTTTGACTCTCCAATCTTCTCGCAAGTCTTTTTATTGTAAAGACTTATATTCAGTGGACAGGGCCGGGATCGAACCGGCGACACACGGATTTTCAGTCCGTTGCTCTACCAACTGAGCTACCTGTCCAACCTGGCCAAACCTCGTCCCTCGCGGGCAACCGGATCAGCCAAGCAATTCCTAGATTAACACGAATCCAACCGCTCGCAACCCTCGTTCATTCCCCGCCACCCCCAACCAAATCTCCATACCCAACCCCCGCCTCCGCTGCCATCCCTGCCAGCCCGCTACCACCGGAACACCCCTGTCCCCCAAGCCAGCCCCGCCCCATAGCCGCTAATCAACAAATGATCCCCCCGCTCAATCCGACCCGCCCGGTTCGCATCGTCCAACACCAAAGGAATGCTCGCCGCCGAAGTGTTCCCGTACCGGTCCAGATTGATCACAACTTTTTCCGCAGGCAGTCCCATTGCCTCAACCGCCGCATCGATAATCCGCCGATTCGCCTGATGCAAAATCACCAGGTCCAAATCGTCCATCGTCAGCTTCGCCGCCGCCAATACCTCCCGCGTCGTATGCGACACCAAACGCACCGCCCACTTGAACACCGGCCGCCCGTCCATCTGCAAATAATGCTCTCCCGCCTGCACGTTGGCCACCGAGGGCCGGCAACGCGAGCCTCCCATTTTGCAGTACAACAAATCCGCTCCCGATCCATCCGCCCCCAGCGTATACGAAAGAAACCCCTGCTCGGCCGTCCCCGCCGCCAGCAGCGCCGCCCCCGCCCCATCCCCAAACAACGGATAAATCTTCGCGTCCTGTGGATTGACGATCCGCGAATTGCAGTCCGCCCCCACCACCAGCGCCATCCGGCTGCACCCCGTCGCCACGAACTGCATTCCCGTCACCAGCGCGTAAAAAAACCCGGCACACGCCGCCTGAATATCAAACGCCGGAGCGTTGATCCCCAGCTTGGTTTGGATCTGGCACGCCGACGCCGGCACCGACCAATCCGGCGTAAACGTCGCCAGAATCACCAGATCGATATCCTCGGCCTTCACCCCCGCCGATTCCATCGCCCGCTTCGCCGCCCGCACTGCCAGGTCGCTGGACGCCAACTCCGGTGGAGCATGCCGCCGCTCGCGGATGCCCGTCCGCTGAATGATCCACTCCGAATCGTACCCCTGTGCGGCCAGGTCCTCGTTCCGGACCACGTTTTCCGGAACATATCCTCCCGTGGCCACAATCTGCACCCCGGTCAGCCGCCGCATGGGTGCGTTCGATGTTTGGACGACGCGATCGCTCACGAGCGGTTTACCGGATCAAGAGAGAGAAAAACATCGGAACTCACTCGCCTATCCAAGAGCAAATCGACCGATCCATTTGATTCACAAGCACTATCGTGCGGCCTTCGGCGTTTCAATCCAGCGGCGCTCGGCATACGAACGCAACACGGCGTCCGCAACAAGCTGAGCGTTCAAGCCATCGTAAAAACTCGGAACCGCATCGCGTCCTTCCACGATCGCCGACACAAACTCCCACATCAAGTCGTACCGAAACACCGTCGCCGGCTCCCCGTCGCCCGGATCGCGCGGGCTGCCAGCCGGCTTCAAAAACTCCGCCGGCGCCGGCACAGGGTGCAGGTCGTCGCCGGTTCGTCCCAGCAAAATAGTGTTGGGTTGATGCAATTGGTAAACGGCCGAACCATCCGACCCGTTAATCTCCGCCCACTCGTGACCAAAGCCATTGCGATGGTATCCCTTCGCCAGCGTGGTCCCTTCCCAAACACCCGTAGCGCCCGATTCAAATTCCCCAATCAGGCTGGACCAATCGTCGACGTCCGATGGCGCGCACGGCTTGCCATCCGCGGTCACGGTGCGCTCCGCGAACCGGGC
>JALHPA010000525.1 GCA_022842745.1 Pirellulales bacterium | reverse complement strand
TCTCGTTGCCACGCTGCGGTTCGCCAATGGAGCGTTAGGAGTGATCGAGGCCAGCACCTCGGTTTATCCCGGTTATTTGAAGCGAATCGAAATCCACGGTTCCGAAGGCAGCGCCGTCCTGGAAGAAGAAGACCTGCGCACTTGGGACTTTGCCAAGAAAAATCGCCGCGACGACATCGTCTGGCAGCAGATGGCCGACCGGAAAAGCGGCGGCGGCGGCGCCAGCGACCCGGCCGCGATCGGACATCACGGCCACGCCCGGCAGTTCGCGGATTTGATCGACGCAATCAAAAAAGACCGATCTCCCGCCGTCGACGGCCGCGAGGGCCGCAAGTCGATCGAAATCATCCTGGCGATTTATAAAGCCGCCGAAACCGGAAAGTCCGTGCCGTTGCCGTTGCCGTCGGATCCGGCGCTCGCCGCCCGCAAGATCAAGGCCAAGACATAGTCCCGGCGACCTTCCGCCCAGGTTAGTTTTTTGTTCAGGCTGGCGACATCTTGTTTCGTTGTCGCTAAAGTCGGGCTGTCATCTTCCGTTCCGCGATGGCGCCCAGCGACGCGCATTGGCATCTGGCATCCATGATCGAGGCTCTCATGAACCGAAATCCCTGCATCTTGGCGCTCGTGTTGTGTTCTCTCTTCGCCCGCCCCTGCCCGGCCGACGAACCGGCTCGAAAAACGGAAAACGTCATTCTGGTCATGCTCGACGGCCTGCGGTGGCAAGAGGTCTTCGCGGGCGCGGAGGAGTCATTGATCGACAAGGAACGGGGGGGCGTGGCCGATGTCGCGGCGGTCCGCCGCGAGTTTGTCCGTCCGACGGTCGAAGAACAGCGGGCCGCGTTGCTCCCCTTCCTCTGGGGTACGGTTGCCAAACAGGGCCAGTTGTTCGGCAGCCAGTCCAAAAATAGCGTGGCCCGGGTGGTCAACGAGCAGCATTTTTCCTACCCCGGCTACAGCGAAGTGCTCTGCGGGTTTGTGGATCCGGCAATCGACAGCAACGACAAGATTCCCAACCGCAATGTCACCGTGCTGGAATGGCTGCACAAGAAGCCCGAGTTCGAGGGGAAAATCGCCGCGTTCACGTCCTGGGACGTATTTCCCTATATTCTCAACACCGAGCGGAGCAAGATCCTCGTCAATAGCGGCCCGATGCCCTTGACCGCCGCAGGAGACACGCCCGACATCCGGCTGCTGAACCGGCTGATTCGCGAAGCGCCGCCGTTTGGCGAGGAAACCCGCCCAGACGCCCTCACCTTTCACGCCGCGCGGCTGTATCTGGCCGCGCGCAAGCCGCGGGTGCTGTTTGTCAGCTTCGATGAGACCGATGCCTTTGCCCACGCGGGGCGGTACGATCGGGTACTCGGTTCCGCCCGCAAGGGGGACGCATTCGTGCGCGAGTTGTGGGAGTTGGTCCAGTCCCTTCCCGAGTACAAGGACAAGACCACCCTGATCGTGACGACCGATCATGGCCGCGGGTTTTCGCCGGTCGAGTGGAAGAACCACAATACCAAAACCGCCGGATCGGCCTTCATTTGGGTCGGTATTCTTGGACCGGACACCCCACCCTTGGGTGAGCGTCGCGATATCGAACCGGTCACCCAAAGCCAGGTGGCGGCCACGCTGGCGGCGGCCCTCGGATACGATTTTCCCGCCGCGTCCCCCAGATCCGCCTCCCCAATCCGCGAAGCTTTTACGGGCCAGCGGTGATGCTCCCCCCGGCGCGGAAGGGTCGGACATAGCTCGCTGCGGGACGATTCACTGTCCGCACGCGCGGAAAGCGGGAATTTGGCCGTCTGGACAGCGTCGGAAAAAGCAGCTATATCTTGACCAATCTTGCGGAAACCCTCTATGTTAGTCGGCTTCTCGTCAAGCGTTAGGAAACTTGTTATGCTCGCAGTGGCGGGGCGATTCGTGCCGCGCCATTCCGATCGCGGATACCCTGGAGGATGCTGAAGGTGGCTTCCGTTCAAGAGCGCGTGTTTGACATCGTGGCCGAGCAGTTGGGCGTCAGCAAAGACCAACTCAGCCGCGAAACGTCGTTCGTCAACGACCTGGGGGCGGACTCGCTCGACACGGTCGAGTTAGTGATGGAGCTGGAAGAAGAGTTCGACGTGAACATTCCCGACGACGCCGCCGAAAAGATTCAGACCGTCGGCCAGGCGATTGACTATATTGAAAAGACCCAATCCTGACCCGCGCGCATGAACCGACGCGTTGTCGTGACCGGCCTGGGGGCGGTCACCTCCCTGAGTTTGAAGGTCGAGGATCTCTGGCAGCGGGTTTTGAAGGGGGAAAGCGGAATTCATTCCCTCCGGTTGTTCGACACGACGCACTTCAAAGTGAAGTTCGCCGGGGACATCCACGACTGGTCTGCCACCGGTTATATCTCGCCCAAAGACGAAAAACGGATCGACCGCTTCGCGCAGTTTGCGATCGTGGCCGGAACGGACGCCGTCCGTGATAGCGGCCTGGATTTCGAGCGCGAAGATCGCTTTCGCTGCGGAGTCGTGCTCGGCTCCGGCATCGGCGGTTTGCACGAAATCGAGGCCCAAGTCGGCCGCTTGCTCGAGAAGGGCCCCGACAAAGTCTCCGCGTTCACCATCCCCAAGCTGATGGTCAACGCCGGAAGTGGCCACGTCTCCATCCTCTACGGTCTGCGCGGTCCAAATACCGCCGTGGCCACCGCTTGCGCAAGCGCCGCCAACGCCATTGGCGACGCCCTCCGGGTGATCCAGCGGGACGAAGCCGACATCATGATTACCGGCGGCGCCGAGGCGGCGATCACTCCCATGGGCATCGCCGCCTTTGCCAATATGCGGGCCCTGTCCGAGCGAAACGCCGAACCGCAACGCGCCAGCCGTCCCTTCGATGCCGGACGCGACGGATTCGTCCTCAGCGAGGGCGCCGGACTGCTGGTCATTGAAGAACTCAACCACGCCACCGCGCGCGGCGCCAAGATCTACGGCGAATTGCTCGGCTACGGCGCGAGCGCCGACGGGGGCCATATCACCCAGCCCGACGAACAAGGGACGGGCGCCGCCCGGGCGATGGACCGAGCGCTCGTCGATGCAAAGATCGATCCGGCGACGATCGGCTACATCAACGCCCACGGCACGAGCACTCCACTGGGAGACGTAGCCGAGACAACCGCCATCAAGCGGGTCTTTGGCGAGCATGCCCGCCGTTTGAGCGTCAGCAGCACCAAGAGCCAGCTTGGGCATTTGCTCGGGGCCAGCGGAGGGGTGGAGCTGATTTTCTCGTTGCTCGCCCTGCGCGACAGCCTGATTCCCCCCACGATCAACTTGGACCAGCCAGATCCCCTGTGCGACCTGGACTACACTCCCAACCAGGCGCGCGAACGGCGGTTGTCGGCCGCCATGAGCAACAGCTTCGGCTTCGGCGGCCACAATGCGTCGATCGTCGTCGGCCGATTTGCCGCCTAGGGCCGCGGTAGCCGCAGGCGCCCTTCTGGCGAGATCGCAAGCGCTGCATGCCGGTCCATCCTTCCCAGCCGGAACGACCCTACCGTGCGGCTGTCCGCCTTCAAGCAGGTTTCCCCGCAACCGGGGTTGGGAATCTGCTTGGATTCCC
>JALHPA010000524.1 GCA_022842745.1 Pirellulales bacterium | reverse complement strand
ACGGTAAACAAGGAGTAGCCTTCCTCGGCGTTCACGCCGATCCCACGGTCGATCCGAATTCCGCTCGCCGGCACCAACAGGACTTCAAACTCGATTTCCCGGTCCTTCTCGATCCCCAACAGTCGCTTACCCAGCGATTGAAGGCCCGAGTGATGGGTGAGGTAGTCGTGGTCCTCGACGACCGGGTATATTATCAAGGTCGTATTGATGATAAGTACTCTCCCAAGGGCAAGAGACGCGAAAAACCCTCGACACAAGAGCTGCGCGCGGCCTTAGACGCCGGCTTACAGGGTCGCCCCGCGCCCCAATCGATCCCCGCCTTTGGCTGCCCGCTCCCCAAGCCCCCCGCCGATTCTTCCCGCTAGCCATCCCTCCGCCACAGACAATGCGCATCAAGCTTCAAAATTTGCTGATCTTCTGCCTGCTGTTCGGCTCTGGTTCTCTGCCAGCGGCCACTTTGCTGGCAGCTGAATCCGCGACCTTCAATAAAGACATCGCGCCGATCCTCTTCAAAAACTGCGCCAGTTGCCACCGCCCAGGCGAGGTCGGACCTTTCTCGCTGCTCAAATACGAAGACGCGAAAAAGCGGGCCGAGTTCATTCGCGAGGTAACGCACGACCGTCGCATGCCCCCTTGGAAGGCCGATCCCGACTATGGTCACTTCGCCGATGTCCGCCGCTTGAGTGACGACGATCTGAAAACGATCGACCTCTGGGTCAAAGCCGGCGCCCCCGAGGGCAATCCGGCCGATTTGCCCGCCCAACCGAGCTTTGCCGAGGGTTGGCAGCTTGGCGAGCCAGACCTGATTCTGAAAATGCCCGAGCCGTTCTCGATCCCAGCCCAATCCGAAGATATCTATCGTTGCTTCGTCATTCCTATCGGCAATGAGACCGATCGCACCGTCGCGGCCGTGGAATTTCGCCCCGGCAATCGCAGTGTCGTTCACCATGCCATTTTGTATCTCGACGATTCAGGCGTCGCTCGCCGGCGAGACGCCTCCGACCCGGGCCAAGGCTATCGCAGCTTCGGCGGTCCCGGCTTCGTTCCCACCGGCGGCTTGGGGGGGTGGGCGCCCGGTTCTTCCGCCGATCGCTTGCCCGACGGAGTGGCCAAGGCTCTCCGGGCCAAGTCCGATTTGGTCCTTCAGATCCATTACCATCCCAACGGCAAGCCGGAGACCGACCAATCGCAAGTCGGCATCTATTTCACGAAAAAGCCCGTCCAACACATGGTCACGGGTATTGCCCTGCTCAATCCGCGGGTCGACATTCCCCCTGGCGATCGCAACTGGGAAATAACCGACGGCGTCACACTGCCCGTCGACGTCCTCGCGCTGGGCATCTCCCCGCACATGCACCTCTTGGGCAAAGACATGCAGGTCACCGCGGAGCTTCCGGACGGTTCCGTTGTGCCGATGGTCCGAGTTCGCGACTGGGATTTCAACTGGCAGGGAAGCTACCGCTACGCCGAACCGGTGCGCCTGCCCAAGGGAACCCGCATTCGCCTGATCGCCCATTACGACAACTCGGCCGACAATCCTACCAATCCCCATAGCCCTCCCCAGCGCGTCCGGTGGGGCGAGCAAACGACCGATGAAATGTGCCTCTGCACCATCCAGGTCTACCCGGAGCGGCCGGAGAATCTCAGGCAGCTCTTCAAGCTCCCGCACGGCCGGTTGGGCGCCGCCTTGGCCGGGGGCACGCTCCCCGAGTCCGGCTGGCAAACCCTCTTGCGCCGAGTGCGCCAACATTTATCGCCGGAAAGCGACGATCTCGATTAGCCCGGCTCGAAGCGCGTCACGGCCGGTCCCCGTCCAGTAACCGCGCCTCGATCTCGTCGATCACCGGCATCAATTCGGCCACGCTGTCGATCACGTAGTGCGCGCCGGCGCCCAGCAGCCGCTGCCGGGCATCGCTCAGCCGGCGGTCGCGTTCAGAATCGGCCAACGCCGCCAGCTCCGCCGCGGTGCAGCCCATCTCATTCCCCGTCTTCGCCACCCCAATGCTCCACGCGCCAGCGTTCAATCCCTCCTCCACTCCCACCGTTGTGTCGTCCACTTTCACAATCGCTTGGGGAGGAAAGACGTTCAATCGCCGCGCGTTTTCCAGCAGTATCCACGGCGCCGGCCTCCCCCGCTCGATGTCGCTGGCGCAAACCACCGTATCCGGAGCGTAACCCTGCTCCCGCGCCAGCGGCTCCAGCACGTCCATCATTTCCCGCACATAACCCGTTCCCGACCCGATCTTCAGCCCCCGCTCACGGCACGCCGCGACCGTCTGCGCCGCGCCGGGAATCAGTTCCGCGAACCGGGGTAGACATTCCAACTGCAACGGCAGAAACGCTTGGTACAAGCGGTCGATTTCCGCTTCGCCCGGCGTCGACCCCTGCGCGGTAGCCCACCGCGCGGATATCGCCGGCTCGTGCAACAAGGCTGAAATGTGGGCCCGCTTTGCCATTCCCATCGGCCGCCGCGCTTCGTAAGTCGTAATCTCCACCCCGGCTCGGCGAAACACCTCCACAAACACCGCCGCCGGCGCGGCGCTGCCATAGTCGATCGTCGTCCCTGCCCAATCGAATACCACCGCCTGCAACCGCCCGCGATAGCGCCACGCATGCGAATTTCGTATCATTCCCAACAACAGCTCCGGTCAATCGAAACTAAGAGTGCTTGGATCAGCTTGTAAGCCTATCCGTTCCTCCTCCCCCTCGACAATCGCAACCCCGTCCAAGTCATCCGTGATTCGTCGCCCCCGAGCGACCGCTCCGCTTCTCGTCCCACCGCCCCCCGCCCCGCGCCTATTCACTCCGGCCTCCCGCCTACAGCCTCCCGCCTCCCGCCTGCTCCCCCCTCCCGCCGCCACTGCCACGCACATCGCCCGCAACCATACGCCACCAGAAACGACAACAGAACAATCGCTCCACACCACAACGGCGCCTGCCGGCGAACATCCGCCAGATCGAGCAGAATCGTATGGTCGTGCGGCGTCGCCAGGACCATCCCCATCCCTGCCCCATATAGCGCCGCTGTCAGCGTGAACCAGGCCGTCGCCAGCCACAACGTCGCCCAGTCCGGCGCCGACAGCGTCCAAGCGGCAAACGCCAATTGCAACAGCGACAAGAGCCAAATCGCCCGCGCCCAATCGGGCGCCGCCCGCAAATCCCAGTGCTTCAAAGCCGGGACCAGGCAAAACAAGCTCAACCCAATCTGACATCCCGACAGCAGAAACGCATTCCGCCATTGACGGGGACCAGCCCCCTCCGCCGCGCCCGATTTCGCCGGCCACAGCTTCTGAAAATGAGACCAGAATCGGCCCCCGCGAATCCACTGACCGGACGACGACGCCCGGCTCCGATTTGCCGGCCGCGTGCTTGCCGCCCTTCCAGCCTGCGGTCCTGCCGGTCGACCGCTGACATTGCCATCCCCAGGACTCGTGTCCTTTGGCGCAACGATGCCCGCTCCAGATCCCGCTTGAACGGCCACGCAGGCTTCCTCCCCGTCGATCCGACCTGAGAGCGACCGACCGTTCGCCGGTTTTTCCGTCGCCAGCCTGACCTCTTGCGCGTTCTCGAGTACAGACCCCGCCCTGGCGG
>JALHPA010000523.1 GCA_022842745.1 Pirellulales bacterium | reverse complement strand
ACTTTCGAGATGCAGACTGCCGTTAAAGCACTCCCCCGGTCCCGCATGGTACCGGAACGTGGCCGTCGGATTGGCCGGTTGCGGTCCCCATTGGCCGTCATGATTGATCTGGAAGCAGATCTGCTGCCCCCCCTTCTTGAGCCAGGCAAACCGCAAATACCGGTACTCGCCCGGTCCCGGATTCTTCCGAATTTTGATCCCTAGGTTCGGCAGCGCCGGATTGAATTTCTGATCCGGCGTCACCCGCAGGCTCGCCGCGCCGCTGAACCTGCGGCCCGTCTCCAATCGCGCTTCTCCTCCTCCCTGCGTCAGATTTGAGACGAATTCCTGCTCGTCCTCGAAGATCGCCAGCGGCTTTTCCGCCGCCGGCTGCTCTCCAGCCACCACGTTGATTCCCACCGCGACCGTGTTGCTGCGCTGAGCCGCCCCTTCGGCCGCGTTCGGAGCCGTCGTCGCCAGCAGGTGAAGATTGCTCAGCTCGCCCGGCGTCGTTCCGAACGGCAATCCCACCGTCAACTCAAAATCCTCCTGGTCCGCGGGAACTTCCACAATCGGCGCAGGCACGGTCTTCGGCAATCCCGCCAACGACACCCGCACGGGCGCAGTGAAACCAGCTTTCCGCTTTACCTTCCCTTGGAATTTCCCCAAGTCTCCCTTGCCGGCGGGCGCGTTAACTTTGTTCGGCCCAGTCAATACCAACGACAACGGGCGCTCTATGGATGCAGTCAGCACCGGCGAATATGACGTGTGCTGCACTCGCTGCCCGTCGTCGGCCAGCAATTCCCCTTTTACCGCCAATTGATAGACCCCGTCCGGCAAGTCCGCCGGTACGAGCACTTTGACCGCCGTCTCCGGCTGACCAGCGGCAACCTGCGGCATGCCGTCGAGGCGCAGCGCGCGTTCCACGTCATCGACGATCTTGTCCTGGTTATTCTCCTTGATCGTCTTCTTGGGCATCGTCTGGTTGGTGACCAGCGACAAGCGAACCACGCCGTTCACTCCCTCCTGCCGTCGGACCTGCATCGACGTTTCCCACGCCCCGCCCGTGGGCAAAGACGGAGTTCCCGGTGCCCACGCCAGCTCCATCGGCGTCGGCGTTGTCGTGGCCAGAGCCACCTCTTCTCGCAGCCACCCGGCCCGCTCCGCGAACGGCGTCGCTGGCGATACCGCCACTCGCACGATCCCTGCCCCCGCCACCGGCTCGACGTTCTTCCCCCAAATCCGCACGCTCCCTTGGACCTGCGATTCCGGCCCGCTGAGCATCGCCAGCGCGACGTTGCTTCCCGCCGCGATCGTGTCGCCCGCCACCGCCACGCCCGCTGGCAGGCCGTCGAAATGCAACTGGATTGGCCCCTGGTATCCCAACCGCTCCGCCGTCACGCGTACTAGCGCCGTCCCCTTCCGCGGCACGTTCACCCGATCCTCGGCCAACGTCAGCCGAAAATCCGGTCGGTCGACCGGTTCGATCCCGATCCGATACACATATTCCGCCCCCCCCCGACCGGCCACATCCTTGATTCCCACCACCACCGACGGGGCGCCCGCAGGCACGGCGACATCCAGCCCAGGGTCGGACGTGCCCGGCCGATCGTCGCTCGTCGCCAGGACGCTGTTCCCAGTCGCGTCGTAAACCGTCAGCACTCCGTCCAACTCCGAACCGAGCCGGGCGGCCTGCACATCCAGCCGCCACCGCGAACCCGGCGGAGCGTTGAGCCGGTATCGGTCCTCCTGCCCGGCGGCGGCGATTCGTCCGCTTATCCCGGCCGGAGCGGCGATCTCTTGCAGCTTGCCCTCCCCGTTTGGAGTCTCGATCTGCTCGGGAACCGCGCTCGTCTGCACGGACGGCGGAAATCCCGTCAGCACAGCCCCCTCGGCACTGCACGCCACCGGCAGGCTTCCACTCGATTCCTTGGGGTTCACCGTGAACTTAGCGCCAGCCGGAAGGTTCGTCCCCGCCGCCTCGACCGCCGCTGTTTCTTGCGCCATCACCGCCAGCGGCAGCACAAAATCCACAAACCGAAAATCGCCGATCTTCAATCGGAAGTGCCCCGGCGCTCGTCCCTGGTACAAGGCGTCGTGAATCTCCACCCAGTATTCGCCATCCGCCGGCAGTACCGCCGACAGCCGTGCGTCCCCCGCCAGCCGCTTCGACCCCTGAGCCCAGGCCAGTTGCACCTTGCGGGCATCGTACAGCCGAATCACCGGGTTCAATTCGCTCGCCAGCCGCCGCGCCTCGACTTCCACCACCACCGGCTGGCCCTTCTTGCCGGTGAAGGATGTGGTCAATACCTGGTCGCCGCCCAACGCGCCGGACAGCGCGATCGGCGTCGTCTCGCAACGCTCCTTGAAGGCCTCCTGCGGCAAATGGTCCCACGCAATCGGCAGACCGTTCGAGATTCCTTCGCTGGTGATAACGCGCAACCACCCTACCCCCGGCGGAAACTCCTTGTCGAGCGTCACTTCGATTTCCGCGCGTTCCTTGCCCGACACAGGCTTGACGGCCTGAACCGGTTTGACCCCTCCGACGACCACCTGCAGGTTAGAATCGAGATTAGCCCCATCGATGACAATCGTCGTCGGAACCCCCACCTGCAAGCCCCGTTGCGACACGTTCTTCAGCTCCGGCGGCGCAGCGCCAACCAGCGAGGCTGCCCCGAGCAGGATGGCGAAGGCGCCCCACGCTCCCGTTGCGGTCCAAGTACGTACAGGGGACGGCGGGCGGCGCGCGGGTTTTTGCATCGTTTTCCCTTAGAAATGTTCGCTCTCAACGGCCGCCCCATTTTGATTGCCCCCCTGTGTTAAATCAAGTTCGCGCACCGCATGGACCGCGCCGCGTTTGCCCCCGCGCCGATTTGCTGGCCAATCGCGCCTGCGATTCGATAGAATTGCCCCAGCCTTTTGTTACCCGACAAGAACCGTACAATCCGGCGACGCGCTCCGCTCCCCCCATGCGAGAATCCCCGATGTCGATTTTTGGCCGCGCGTTCTGTGGTTCGAGGGGGAGGATCCTCGTCCCCCTCTTCATTAGCGTCGTGATCGGGGACGCGGTTGTCGGCCCAGCCCGCGGAGCGGAGGCCGAGCCGCTGACCTCGAGCCGCCAGGTCGTCTCCCTGGACGGGCGAAAGTTCACACTGCCCGCCGGTTTCTCGATCGAGCGCGTCGCCGGCCCTCCCTTGGTCGATCGCCCCATCGTCGCCGACTTCGACGAGCAAGGGAACCTGTACGTGGCCGACTCGTCAGGCTCAAACGAATCGGTCGAAAAGCAGCTTGAGAAACGCCCCCACCGCATCATCAAGCTCCAGGACACCGACGGCGACGGCCGCTTCGACCGGCGTACCATCTTTGCCGACCGCATGATGTTTCCCGAAGGCTGCCTCTGGCGGCGCGGTTCGCTGTACGTCTCCGCTCCTCCCAGCATCTGGAAGCTCACCGATGCGGATGGGGACGGCGTCGCCGACCGCCGCGAGGAATGGCTCCCCGCCCAGACCCTCACCGGCTGCGCCAACGATCTCCACGGACCCTATCTGGGGCGCGACGGCTGGATTTATTGGGCCAAAGGCGCCTTCGCCCGGCAGTCGTTCGACCGCGAGGG
>JALHPA010000522.1 GCA_022842745.1 Pirellulales bacterium | reverse complement strand
CACGAGGCTGTCTTCCGCCAGCAAAATCTGCAGCCGCCGCTGCGTCTTCGGCAATGGCGCCGGCCCGCACGCCGCCGCGCTTCGCCGGTCCGGTCCGCCGCCGCCGCCGCTCGTCCCCTGCTGGTACAAGCAGCTCAGCATCGCATCCAGCAGGCTCGATTGCTTGATCGGCTTCGTGAGATAGGCCGCCACCCCCAAGTCCCGGCATCGCGCCGCCCCTCCTGCCTGGTCCGCCGACGACAGCATCATCATCGTGCAGGCAGCCGCGCTCGGCCGGCGGCTGATCTCCGCCGCCAGATCGAAGCCGTCCATCTCCGGCATCATCCCGTCCAATAACGCGATCGCGAACGGATCGTTCGAGGATTCGGCCTCCAATAGCGCCTCAAGCGCCGCGCGGCCGCTCTCCGCCTCCACCGGCCGCATGTGCCACATCCGCAACAGCTCCATCAAAATCCGCCGGTTCGTGGCGTTGTCGTCGACCACCAATGCCTTCAGGTTGACGAGCGACGGCAGCGGCCGCGTTTCCTTGTGCGGCGTCGCGTCGGTAACCCGCTTCAGCTTCGCGGTGAAGTGAAAAGTGCTCCCCTTCCCTTCGCTGCTCTCGACCCAAATCCGCCCCCCCATCAACTCCACCAATTGCGTCGAGATCGTCAATCCCAGACCCGTCCCCCCAAACCGCCGGGTCGTCGAACTGTCCGCTTGGGCGAACGCCTGGAAAATAAGCTGCTGTTTCTCCAGCGGAATTCCAATTCCCGTGTCCCGCACGGCAAAGTGCAACTGCGCCGGCCGGTCCTCCGCCGTTGGCGCGCCGTTCCGATCCGCGGCAGCGGCGCTCTCGGCGGCGCCCTCCGCGCGCGTTCCTCCGCCGTCGCCATTGAAGGGCGCGCTCTCCGCTGCCGGCATCTCCTCCCAAACCTCGACCACCACCTCCCCGCGCTGCGTAAACTTGATCGCGTTCCCCACCAGATTCACGAGAATCTGCCGCAGCCGTCCCGGATCCCCCAGCACCACGTCCGGTACGTGCGGGTCGATCCGGCACGCCAGTTCCAATCCCTTCTGCTCCGCCCGCAGGGCCAGCGTATCCAGCGTGTGCCCCAGCGTATCGCGCAGTTCGAACTGCACTTCGTCCAGGTCCAACTTCCCCGCCTCGATCTTGGAAAAATCGAGTATGTCGTTGAGCAGCGTCAACAGCGCGTCGGCCGACTCTTTCACGAGCGAAATATATTCGCGCTGCTCGGGGGCCAGATCGGTGTTCAAGGCCAATTCGCTCATCCCGATGATGGCGTTCATCGGCGTGCGGATCTCATGGCTCATGTTGGCCAGAAAATCGCTCTTCGCCCGGTTCGCCGCCTCGGCCGCCTCCTTGGCCTGTTGCAAAGCCTCCTCCGTCCGCTTCCGGTCGGTGATGTCGCGCGATACTCCAAATGTGCCAATGGTTTGACCTTTCGCGTCCTTCAGCGGCATCTTCGTCGTCGATACCCATTGTACGTGACCGTCCGGCCAGACCTCTTTCTCTTCTTTCCCCACGATCGGCTCGCCGGTCTCCATCAGCCGCATTTCATCGTCGAACGCCGCCTGCGCATGTTCCGGCAGAAAGAAATCGAAATCGCACTTCCCCAGCCCGTCGGCGTTGCTGGCCAGGGAAAACCGCTCGACCATCGCCTGATTGATCCGCAAAAACCGGCTGTTGCGGTCCTTGAAATAGATCGAGTCCGGAATGTGGTCCATCAGGCTGTTCAGCAGCCGCCGCTCCTGCGCTAGCGACTCCTCCGCCATCCGTTTTTCGGTCACGTCCCAAAAAATCGCCTGCACCCCGATGATCTGATTGTGGGCGTCGTACACCGGCGATTTGATCACCTGCACGTAGGTCGTCTGGCCGTCGGCCCGCTGGTGCTCCTCGACCGTTTCAAACACCTCTCCCGACAACGCCACCCGCTGATCGTCCGTGCGATATTTCTCCGCCAGTTCGGCCGGGAAAAAATCAAAGTCCGTTTTGCCCAGGATCTCCTCGAGCGGCCGTTTGATCGTCTCGCAGAACCGCCGATTGCCGAACGTGAACCGCCCCGCCCGGTCCTTGCGAAAGATATTCAAAGGCAGCCCCTCGACCAGCGAGTGGTACAAAGCCTCCGAATCGCGCAGCGCCTTCTCCGACTGCGTCTGCCGCGCGGTGGCGCGGCCCAGCAACCGCGTGTTCGACCAGATCGCGAACGCAATGACCGCCGCCGTCAGAACCAGAAACGCGATCGGCACCCCGAGGTCGTAGCCGACCGCCATCATGGCCGCCGTGAGCGCCGCCACGATCCCTACGGTCGGGGCCAATCGGGAAAACCGGGTCGCCAGCAGCACGAGGAAGGGCATGACCGCCGTTCCAGCAGAAAAGGGAAGATTCTGCCGGTAGTATCCAATCCTTCCACCACAAACGCAAGCAAGGATTTCCAATACCCTCAAAACCAACGCCAGATCGTGAAAGTTTTCACGACCCTCAAGCCGCAATTTCTCGACCATCCTCCAAATTGTTTTGACTTCCGCGCCGCTTCAAGGCTATGCTCAAAGTCTCTGCACGACCTCATCGAGTTATCCGACCTTTCGGTCGCTTGTGGTGTTGATTGTCCACCCGGCAATCGTGCCGGAATTTCCATCCCGTTTCGTTGCGCCGTCCCTAGTTGTTTTGCCCACTCGTCGCCGCGGTCGCGGCCTCGACCGATAGCATTTCCACCACTCGTGACTAGCCGTCTCCGGAACAGAAGGCAGGCGTCGCGTCGGTTTCCTGTTTTCTCCGTTTTTTTGCCCAGCCGGAGTTTGCCAATGCGCCTGCTCGATATCCTCGCCAGCAAAGGACGCCAGGTCCACTCGGTCCGCCCGTCCGCCTCGCTCGACGAAGTCGTTCAACTACTCGTCCGTTTCAATTGCGGCTCGCTCGTTGTCTGCTCGGAGCCGGGCTGCCGCAGCATGCAAGGCATCATCACCGAGCGCGACATCCTCCGCGCTTGCGCCATGCGCCGCGACTCCCTTTCCGATATCCAGGTCAGCGAAGTCATGACCCGCGACTTGATCACCGGCGCCCCGGCCGACTCGGTCGAGGAAACCATGGGACTGCTTACCGAACACCGCATCCGCCACCTGCCGGTGCTCGACGGAGACGAGCTGGTCGGCATCATCTCGATCGGCGACCTGGTCAAAGCCCAACACGACCGGCTCTCGCTCGAAAACCACTACCTCAAGACCTACCTCCACGGCTGATCGACTGGGGATTTTTTACCCCCATAGATAGCCCGCCCGGGGGCTGCTCCGCGCCCTGCCGGCGTGCAACCGCATGCCGCTTGCACGTCCCCCGGCCTCGCCGCGCGCCGCTCTAGGCGGTTTTTCCCGATCCGCCTATACTTCCCCTCCGCGCACCCCGCGCTCCCGCAATGGTATTGGCGCCTCTGGGTAAATGATTGCCCCTGGCCGCGCCCCGCTTCGCCGCATGTAACTTGGAGAAAAGGAGTTCTCGATGCGTTCCATCGCCATTCTCAACCAGAAAGGGGGCGTCGGAAAAACCACCACCGCCGTCAACTTAAGCGCCGCCCTTGCCGCGAGCGGGCAGCGGGTGTTCCTCATC
>JALHPA010000521.1 GCA_022842745.1 Pirellulales bacterium | reverse complement strand
CCGAAAAAGATCGGCGTGAACCTTTGGAGGTAAACGTGTCGGGGGTGACGAAGTTTCATGCGCGGCCGGGAGCGTTCAAGGGGCGGAAGGCGATTCAGGTGGAGCGCGCGGTGGGGCTAACTCCGGTGGCCGGCGCAGGGGGATCGGCCGCGAACGGGGCGGTCGCACCGCCTGTCCCAAGCGCAGGGGTAGGGGTGGGGGCGACGCCAACGGCAGCGACGCCAACGGCAGCGGCGCCGGCGGCCAGTCCGGCCAAGGCGGTGGCCAAGAAATAGGGAGAGGGGACGATTCCGCTGCGCGTCGGAAGGGGAGCAGTCCGCCGGTTCAGGCGGTCGGCGCGACCAGGGCGGGGTGCAGCGTATCGCCGGAAATGGTGCGGGCGGCTCGGTTTGGCTGCTCGGGGCGCTGGAGCAGTTGGAGGGCGCACTGCAAGGCCATGATGAGGTCGGTGGTGGTCAAGAGGCCGACCAGCCGATCTCCCTCGACAACGGGGAGGCAGGAGATTCCGTTCTGAATCATCTGGGTGACCGCGGGACTGATATCGGTGAGGGGGGAAACCGAGAGCACCCGCCGGCTCATGACTTCTTCGGCGCGGCGGCTCTCGCGGCCCAAAACGTCTCGATCGCTGACGATGCCGACGAGCGCGCCATGGGCGTCGACGACGGGGACGTGGCGGACTTTGCAGCGGGACATCAGCTCGCGGACTTCTGGGGTGGGAGTATGGGGGCTGATGGTCTCGAGGCGGTCGGTCATGAGTTGGCGGACCTGCTTGCGTTTTTCGAACATTGCGGCCGGGTCGCTGGAAAGGACTTTGAAAATGTCCTGCCGTTTGACGAAGCGGCGCTGCTCGAGTTCGGCCAGCAGTCGAGCGTCGCGCTGGGCGTAGTCGCGGTCGAGGCACCGGGACCGTTGGCGCTTGAGCAGGAAACCGTAACCGATCAGGGCGACCGCTGAGAAAAGGGCGGTGAGGCGGGGGAGGTCGATGGTAAATTCGCGATTGGCGACCGCAGGGGCCGGCTCGATCGGGGGTGCGTACGGGTCGGCGGGCCGTTGATCGTCTGGCTGGGGGAGCGTAGCGTTGGCGGGGCGTTCCAGGAGGGCGAACGTGCGGCGACTTTCGGTTCCGAGGAACGCCAAGGCGGCGATCGCCGACAATAGAATCAGTCCAAGGATGATTGCGAACTCGAGTAGTGTCGAACCGTGGCGCGAACGCCTGCGCTTAGCCGCCATTGCTTCGCCTTGGTGTATGGGTAGATCGCTTGGACCGGCAGGTCCGCGCCGCCTCGAGAGCGTTTTTTAGCGTCCAGGGCACGATAAACTGTAGCTTAGGGATCGTGGGGCTGACGTGGGGGCCAACGGATGCCAAAGGGGGAGGGAGGGGACTTCGAACGGGGGGCGCCGCTGGGGAGTCGGCGGGAGGGGACCGGGGGTCCGTTACAATCTGTTTACAGGGGCGGGGAGCGTTTGGCCGTAGAATGGAATCGGGGCGAGGGCAATGGGAGGACATGAATCGATGCAGCAGGTATTGACGGTCGAAGACGACGCGGCGATTCGGCGCGGGATCGTGGATGCGCTGCGGTTTGAGGGGTACGCCGCTTTTGAAGCGGCCACTGGGGACGCGGGGATGGAACTGGCGACGAGTCGGTCGTTCGATCTGTTGCTGTTGGACGTGGTGCTGCCTGGGCGGAGCGGGTTGGAGATATTGCAGTCGGTGCGGGCGATTCGGCCGACGCAGCCAGCGATATTGCTGACGGCGCGGGGGGAGGAGCGGGACCGGGTGGAGGGCTTGCGGTTGGGGGCGGATGATTACGTGGTCAAGCCGTTTAGCGTGAGGGAGCTACTGGCGCGGGTGGAGGCGGTGTTGCGGCGATCGCCGGAGCGGCCGCGCGAGGTGAGCGAGGTGCAGGTTCCGAGCGGCACGGTGGACCTGGACCGAAGGGAGATCCGATACGTGGATGGGTCGCGGGGGGAGCTTTCGGAGAAGGAGGTCGAGTTGTTGCGTTATCTGTCGGCGCACAGTGGGCGAGCGATATCGCGGGATGAGCTATTGCAGCGGGTGTGGCAGCTTAATCCGCGGGGACTGGCAACCCGGACGATCGACATGCACATTACTCGGCTGCGGGAGAAGCTGCGCGACGACCCGGCGGCGCCGCGGACGGTGCTGACGGTGCGGGGGAAGGGTTATATGTTCGCGGAGGCGGAATTGGGGACGTGAGCGGAGATTGGAGGAGAGGAGTCGGGGCCGAGGCGGAGAAAGCGGATAGCGGACGGGAACAAGCGATGCGACGACCGTGGCAAATTTGGTTGGCTTATCTGGCCCTCCTGGCGATGATCGTGGCGGGGGTGGGGTGGTTGAGCGTGCGCGCGTTGCAGGCGGACCGGGCGGAGACGGCGGCCCGCGAACAGGCGGGGCTGGAGGAGCGGGTGCGGCTGGCGCTGTGGAGGATGGATGGGTCGAAGGTGGCGCTGGTGTCGGACGAGAGCGCGCGGCCGTATTTCACCTATGCGACGCTGTACGGGGCGGACCCGATCTTTGGGCTGCCGCCGGGAAAGACCGCCGGCAAGGGGGATCCGGGGCCGCAGTGGTTGTCTCCTTTGGCCCGCGCGCCTGCGGCGGGAGTGCTGGCGTATTTTCAGATTGGCGCGGATGGGCGGATGACGTCGCCGCAGATTCCGGAAGGGACCCAGCGGAAGGATTTGACGCCGGCGTATTTGTCGGAGGAAGTCGTAGAGGACGCCGAACGGCAATTGCGGCGGGTCGAGCGGCTGGCAAAGCGGGAGGAGCTGTTGGCGCGGCTGCCTGGCGCGGAGCAGGCCGCGGTTGGCGCGCCGGTGATGGTTGCCCGAGCGGACCGAGAGGCGAACCCAACGAATCCGGCCAATCGTTCCAAAGCCGAGGGGCAACAGCGGTACGGGCCGTCGCAGCGGGAGAACGGGGAATTGGCTGTGAACCAAGCCGATCCAGTGGAGGCCAACCAAGGGGGGATTGCGCAACAGGCGGTCGCGCCCAATGCGGCGCCCTTTGCGGTTGGCGATTTTCAGGCGCAACAGCGCGCGCGGGGAAATAACGAATATCAGGCGCGATCGCAGTATGTGGCCAATACCGTCAATTCCAGCGTGTATTCGCAGAGTTTGAATTACAACGGAGACCTGGGACGGGTGGTCAACGGGCGGGAGATCGCGTTGGCGGCCCGCGAGGAGGTGCAGGCGTCGCGGATGACGCCGCTGTGGATCGGGGGGGAGTTGTTCTTGGCGCGGCGAGTCAAGATCGGGGGGCGAGAGATTGTGCAGGGTTTGCTACTCGATTGGCCCGCGATCCGGGGGGAGCTGCTGGCGGGGATAGCGGATTTGTTGCCGGGGGCGGACCTGGTACCGGCGGATGAGGAGAGGCCGGCGGAGCTGGACCTTAAAGGGGAGGCTAGCGCGTCACGGCTGCTGGCGTCGTTGCCGGTGAAGTTGATTCCCGGTCCCGTGGAGGAGGAGTCGATGGCGGGGTGGTCGCCGGTGCGGCAGTCGCTGGTGGTGGCCTGGTCGTGCATGTGTTTTGGCGCGATTGCGGTGGCGATGTTGCTGCAGGGGGTGTTGCGGCTGAGCGAGCGGCGGGCGGCGTTCG
>JALHPA010000520.1 GCA_022842745.1 Pirellulales bacterium | reverse complement strand
GGCGCAAGCGCGTTCCGCGAATGGATTGTGACAAAGGCCGTGTTGACGACCACTGTGGTTAGCTCAACAGGTAGAGCACCAGACCAAGAATCTGGCTGTCGCAGGTTCGACTCCTGCACCACCCGCGGGGAATCCCCGCCTGGCGCTGCAAGGCGCCGACAAGGTAGCCCGAGGGGGATAATTCGTCCGGTCGATCGGCCGCCGGAGATGGCTTTGGCCAAGCCGGCGTCCGCCAGAAGCGGGCGCACGGTTTGTGTCGAGGTTTGATCCGGCGGCAGCGTGAAGACAGTGCCTTGTAATGTGCGGATACCGTTTCCGCTCGGCCAGGAATGAGGCTACCGGCGGTCGCATCGCCTGGCGGACTCCGGTTCGCCGGTCGTGCGATTCAAGGTTGCTGAAACCAGGTCCGAGCGGATGCTCAAGCACATTCCGCATGAGTTCGCGTGGTCGGCTGGAACGCGTTGTCCCCTGAGGGCATTTTTTTTGTGAACCGACAACCCACCATCGCAGTCCATATACATTCCGTAGATAAAGGAGGGAAACTAATGTTCGTATTCAACCGCATTCAGATTCGCAGCTACGAGATCGGCCTGCGCTTCCACGATGGCGAGTTTAAGGGTCTGCTTGCGCCGGGCCGGCATTGGATCTTCAATCCACTCGGACGCGTCCAGGTCGAAATCGTTTCGCAGCGCGATCCGTGGCTGGTCCACGACAAGCTGGACATGATCGTAAAGTCCGGCGCGCTTGCGGACCGCGCGGCGGTCGTGGACTTGAAGGACACCGAGCGGGCGCTGGTCTGGATCGACGGCCGCTTCAGCCACATCCTGCCGCCAGGCCGCTTCGCGTACTGGACCGGCCAGCGGGAGGTGCGGGTGGAAATCGTCGATGCCCGGACGGTTCGCTTCGAGCACAAGGATTTGCAGATCATCACGCGCTCGCCAATGGCCGAACGTATGCTGGAAATCGGCACGGTCGAGCCGCACCACGAAGGCGTGCTGATGATTGACGGCAAGTTTATCGAGACCCGGCCGCCGGGCCGTTACGCCTTTTGGAAGAACGTGGCGCAGGTCAAGTTCGTTCAGGAGGACATGCGCGCGACGATGCTCGACATCAGCGGCCAGGACATTATGACCGCCGATAAGGTCACGCTGCGCGTGAACGCGATGGTAAACTACCGCGTGGTCGATGCCCGGCAGGCGGTCATGGTGGCCGATAACACTCAGCAGGCGCTCTACCGCGAGGCGCAGCTTGCGCTGCGGGCAGTGGTCGGCGCCCGCGAGTTGGACGTCTTCCTGATCGACAAGGATGCGGTCGCAAGCGAGCTGGCCGAATCGGTCCGCTCGCGGGCCAAGGAGCTTGGTCTGGAGTTGATCTCGGTGGGTATCAAGGACGTAATCCTGCCGGGCGAAATGAAGGATTTGATGAACCGCGTCACGGAGGCCAAGAAGGCCGCCGAGGCGAACCTGATTGCCCGCCGGGAAGAAACGGCCGCCATGCGCAGCCAGGCCAACACGGCGCGGCTGCTGGCGGAAAGTCCGACGCTGATGCGTCTAAAGGAACTGGAAGTTCTGGAAAAGGTCGCCGCCAGCGGCAAGCTCCGCGTGGTCTTGGGCGAGAAGGGTCTCGCCGACAAAGTGGTGAATCTGTTGTAGGTTACGCGCCCAGGGGGCACGGCAGAAACCGTGCCCTCTGGGCCACTTTGCAAGAAGGCCGGGCAGGCGGGGTGGGGTCGGGAATTACCGGGAAAGAGGTGCGGAGAGGGAGCGGACATGGATGATTGAAGAGCGGTTTTGTTCCGATTCCCAGGCGATGACGAGGGGGCCGCGGCCGGAGGGTGGGGCGGCAACGACGGGGTCGCGCGCGTTTGAGGCTAGTTTGATGGGGGCTGGTTGGGGCGCCGCCTTGGCATTACGGGGTGGGGCTTTGCCGGGTGGGGCGAGGGTGGCGAGATAGAGGTCTCCGGGGCGCTTGGCGAGCCAGACGGCGTAGATCTTCTGCTGGTCGGCGGCGAGCCAAGGTTGAAGCCCGGTTCCCAGCCGCTGCTCATCGGCCGGAGCGTCCGCGGTGAGCAGGATTTGGTCGTCTCGGCGCCAGATCGTGGCGATGTCGCCGTGAGGAGCAGCAACGATGGCGCCTCCGTCCATCGGGCAGGCGTCGAGCTTCCAGCGGTCGCCGCCGAGTCGGGCGGAGGGGCTGAACGTGGCGCCGTTGTCGGTGGATGTGGAAAAGTAGAGGTCGCGGTCGCCGGCGAGGGAGTTTCGCCACATGACGTGGAGAGCGCCGGTTGGGCCGTAGACGAGCGAGGGATGGCAGCATTCGCAGACGGAGCCGCCAGGAGAGCGGTAGACGAGGGAGTTTTTGGACCAGGTCACACCGCCGTCGGTGGACCGGGCGCCGAAGATCTGGGTCCCCTTCTCACGGAGGTCGAGCCAGGCGCAGTACAGATCGCCAGTGGTGGAGGCGGCCATGCCATGCAAACCTTCGCGGGCGGAATTGGCAGCGTCGTTGATCGTGAACGGACCTTGCCAGGATCGACCGCTGTCGTCCGAACGCCAGGCGAAAAGATCGCCCTCCTGGCCGCCGCCGCGTTGTCCGCCGATCGCGGTAACGACGATCGTTTTGCCAGCCACCGCGATGCGGGGGCCGCGCCGCATGCCGAGGGCGAGGGAGGGGAGCTTGGCAATCTGGATGGGGGGCGAGAACGATTCGCCGCGGTCGGTGGAGAGGGTGTAGTAAACGCGGGCATCCGCGCCGAAGGTGAGGTGGACGTGGCCGGCAGCGTCGATGGCCAGTTGGGGCTGGCGGGCGTTGAGGGATTCGCCGATGCGGACCGTTTTGGAGGTGGGGGAGTCGGACGCGGCCGTTACGGCCGGAGTGATTTCATCAGGAGAGGCGACTTCCGGGGAAGCGGCTGGACAACAGAGCGCTACGGCGGCGAGGAAGGGGATGCTGCGACGCATGGGGGTGGAGGGACGCATGGGGGTCGTTGGGAAGCAGGGGTATGGCGGATGTTCCATGTTCGTAATCGGGGCGGGGGCTGTATTGCAAGGGGTTGGAGAGGATTAGGATGGAGAGGAACGGCTTGGCTAGCGGCTTTTTTGATGCAGAGTGGCTTTGCGGTCTGGGTGGGCACGACTATCCGAGGCGCCGGGGCAGGACGGGGGAGAATCATGATGGGCCGCGGCGCGGAGGTAAGCGGGATGGCGTGGGTGTGGCTGCGGGCGCCTCGGGAAGTAGTGGCGCTGGTCGCAGTTTATACAACGGCCGACGTGGTGCTTTGGATGCTATCGGACGTGATGGCAGCCGATTGGAGGCTGCGGGAATTCCTGCTCATTACGGTGCTCGTCAGCCAATCGGCGCTGGTGGCGATTTGGCTGGGACTGGGATCGTGGCCGCTGGTGGGACGGATCGGCGCGACGTGGCTGTACGTCGTCACGTTGATATTTTTGCTCGTGCCTGGGCCGATCGACGGGAAGAAATGGCAGGAGGCATGCGCCGTTACGTTGTTGCTGCATTGGTCAGCAGTCCCAGCGTGGATCGCGCGGTTGAACGGGGCGCGGCTGCGGCAGCCGGGTGGGGGAGAGAGCGAGGAAAATGGAACGGAGGGAGGGCGG
>JALHPA010000519.1 GCA_022842745.1 Pirellulales bacterium | reverse complement strand
CGCCGACGAGCATGCCGTAGGGCTGGCCCCCCAACTGGCCGTACTCTTCCTCGTAGATCTTCTTGAACAACGCGCTTTGGTCGAACTCGGCGGCCTTTTCGAGATCCTTGAACAGGTCGCGCTTGCTGACGTTCAGCACGCGAATCTTGAGATTCTGACCGGTCTCGCTTTGATGGACCAGGTAATGCAAACCGCGCCAAGTCGATTCCAATTGCTGGAATTCCGGCTGATGCATCACTTCGTTAAGCTGCAAGGTCAGCTTCTTGTCGATTTCGTTAATCCAACGTTTGATGTTGGTCTCAACGTCCTTCGCGATGACCTGTCCCGGTTCCACGATCTTGTCGAGGAACTGCTGGACGTACGTCTTGGCGCGCTGGGCCTCGTCCGTGCTCTGCGGTTTGGTGGCCGCCACGACCTGATCGAGCAGGCTGACGGCGTCCTGGGTTTCCGCGGCGGCGCCGGCGGCGGCTTGTTCGGCACTACTCATCAAAACCTCCGTTGGGTGCGTTGATCTGCCCGTAAGGCTCTTAGTCTTTTTGTTCCGCGCTCAGTTGCTCGACCAGTTTGTTGGCCTGCTCTGGATTGCTGACGATCTGATTCAGCAACTCCTCCAGCTTGTCGTTGCCTTCCATCTTGCTCATCAATTGGGTGAGCTTCGTGCGCATTTCAAGCAGTTCGCGAAGGGGGCCGATCTGCTCGGCGACGCGGGCCGGCTCGAAGTCGTCCATGCTCTTGAAGTTCAGTTCGACCGCCAGCTTACTGTCGTCGCCCGTCAGTTTGTTGTCGACCTTCATCGCCACCCGCGGCGTGGCCTTCGCCAGCACGTCGTTGAAGTTGTCCCGGTCGACATTGACAACCTTGCGCTCTTTCAGCGCCTTGAGTTTTTCCTTCGGGTTGCCGGAGAGATCGGCCAGCACGCCGACCACAAACGGGAGCTCCACTTTCTCCATAGCGTCGCCCACCTGCACGTCGTAGGTGATTTGAACGCGCGGGCGGCGGACCCGATCTAGCTTGTGCTGCAAACTTTCCTTACCCATGAATCATCTCCCTGTAGTGCTTGGGGAACCGTTGGCGATGCGCGATCCGAACGAGGCCCTCCGGAAAGCTTAGGTCGCAGTGGCGAAATGGGTCCAAAACTGCAAGATCGCCAATTGAATCGCGCCCCGCGAACAAACGCGCGGCGGGTCGGCGCTCATGCGGCCATGACTCCCTTCTTCATCCAGGGCGGTTCGCGAGGCAACGAACCAAAACCGGCAGTCCCTGCGTTCGGAGGCGGATAATCCCGGTTCGGGTAGATTCTTCGGCGATCTCGCCCTCAGCTCTTCTTACCCGGCGACAAAGCCTGCCGGGCACATCATTTCTAGCCCCACCCGCGTGCTTGTTACAGCCTGTACGAGGGAATTTTCCCAATTCGCCAGTTGCGCTGGTCGCCGCTGCCGTGGTTCCGTTTCCTAGTCGACGGGCACGATGATTGTGCCGTTTGCCCGCGAGAAACGCAAGTAGCTTGCATGGGTTCTACTTAGGGCGTCCAGCCAACGTTAAGAAAGGACCCTCCCAATGGGTTGGGGTATGGGCAGGTATGGCGGATTCTAACGCAATCCTAATACAGTAGTGATAATCTACAGGATGGGGAGGCTAATCCGAGTTTCCGCTACAGACGGCAATACCCAAGTGATCCTCTCGTGCCAAAAACGGGATCGTCGACCAAGGAGGGGTTTCACGCTTGTGGAGTTGCTGGTCGTCATTGCCATCATTGGAATTCTCACGGCGCTATTGTTGCCGGCCATTCAGGCGGCTCGCGAGGCCTCCCGGCGATCAAGTTGCAAGAACAATCTGCGGCAGATCGGCCTGGGGATGCTGAACTACGCAAACACTTTCAAGGCCTTTCCCCCCGGCCAGAAGCGCTTCGCTCCGGGTGCGCCGAAGGTCGCCTGGTCGGCGTTTTTTCTCCCCTTCATTGAGGAGAAGGCGCTGTATCAATCGATCGACTTCAAGCAGCCGCTAACTGCAGCGGTGAATCGGCCGGCTGCCAGCCAGGTAATCTCAATCTATCTCTGCCCGAGCACTTCCAAACTCGACCGCTGCCGCGGCAGCGACGGTCGGCTGCTGCCGGATCTGAATGTACCGGCCGATGGGGTCGCCGACTACGATCAGGGCGGGGGGCTGGCCTGCATCGACTATGGAGGAGTAGGCGGACCGCTCCGGAGCGCTCGCGACCCTAACGGCAAACTGTACGGACCAGACCGCGGCATGCTCACCAACATCGTCGGGACCGATCTTTCCGCGGCCTTGGTGGGCTTTCGTAAGGTGGTGGACGGGACTTCTAAGACCTTGCTCGTGGCGGAGTGCGCTGGGCGGGGCATCGACTCGCCCGGACTGAAGGGGGGCGACCTCTATGGCGCATGGGCCAGCGGCGAGAACACTTTCCGCGTCGGCAACGGACCGATCAACAGCGGGCGCGGACCGAATTACGAGCAGCGCGGGTTTTTCCTGGAAGAAGACATCGTTTCCGACCATCCAGGGGGCGCGAACGTCGTAATGTGTGACGGATCAGTCCACTATTTGGCGGATACGATCGAAGTCGAGATCATCCGGTGGCTGGCCAGCCGCGACGGCCGCGAAACCATTCCAGGCAATGCGTTATAGCGCTGCCACAATGCTCGCGGCCCGGCGAAAGTTCAGGATTTGTATCCCCGCCCGTGTGCAATTAGCATGTCCAATTGTCCAGCGCGAGGAGCAGTTCTAAGTCTGTGGATCATAGACCTTGGGAGTCGCCAACGATGACGAAGCAGCGAATGACAATCGGCAGCGCGCGTGCCCGGGCTATTCAAAGCCTCCTGGTCCTGTGCGCCTGGAGTGCGGGGTGGGGTGATTTTGTCGCGGCGCGAGCGGCAGACCTCGTCCTCAACGAGTTTAACGCGGTTTCGAGCGGGCAGTACCTGAAGAGCGCGCGCGTAGATACCCAATTTGGCCGAGTGCAGGGGAACGGTCAGAATTGGTTGGAGTTTATGGTCGTGGCGGACAATCCCAGCCGAGTCGTCGATCTCCGCGGTTGGAAGCTGGAATGGCAGTACGACAAGCTGGACATGGACCAGAACAAGGGGAGCGGGTCGTTCACGTTTAGTCAGGATCCGCTCTGGGCGGCGGTGCCGCAGGGAACGATCCTGACGCTCACCGACTGGCAAGAGGCCTGGTATTTGAAGAACACGCCGGCCTTCCCCGAGAACCCGAATGGGGATCCATCGGCGGCGGGGGGGGTGCAACGGGAAGGGGGAGTGAATGGATTGGGGCGGCAGCGGAACAATCCGTTCGTGGCGGCCGATCACACGTTCCGCGACATGAGCACGGATTTGGCCTACAACCCGGAGCTGAACGATTGGCATATCAACGTCTTTGCCGGTGAGCGGGATCCGCGCACCGGAGGATTTCGGTACTTCTCATTCGACGGCAACGTGACCGTCAACGGCGAGAACTTCGCCGTCGGCGCAGCGGACAACGCCGGGCTGTTTTCCGTCAACAATGATAACTGGCAGTTCCGGACTCGAACCGCGCAGGGCGCAATCGCTCAGGGGCCGATCGGCGAGGCGTTGCTCAGCAGCGGCGGCTGGGGGGTGG
>JALHPA010000518.1 GCA_022842745.1 Pirellulales bacterium | reverse complement strand
ACGTGGCTGCCGGCGCAGCCGCAGCCGCCGCGCGAGGTGGTGGATTGGAACTTGTGGCTCGGTCCGGCGGCCTGGCGGCCGTTCAACCAGAAATACGTCGACGGGGGATGGCGCGGACAGTGGGACTTCGACTCGGGAGCGCGGCTGCTGGATTGGGGCGCGCACACGGTTGACCTCTGCCAGTGGGCGAACCAGGCGGACGATACGATGCCGGTCGAATACGAGCCGGGGGATAAGAATATTGTCTGCCGCTATGCCAACGGCGTGAAGTTGGTGATTGATTTCTTGCCTGCGCCTTTTGGCGACCGGTCGCCGCATTACATTTCGCGGTTGGGGACGTGTCCGGTGCGCTTTATCGGCGACGAGGGGTGGGTGGAGACGGGGGACGAAGGGGAAATCGTGGCGCAGCCGGAATCGCTGCAGCAATTGGCGCCGCCGGCGTCGAAACGAGTGCGGGGGTTGGATGTGACGGCGCATGCCCGCAACTTTTTTGATTGCATGCGATCGCGCCAGCCGACAGCGGCCAATCCCGACGTGATGCGGCGGTCACACATTGCCTGTCACGCGGCGGCATTCGCTTGGGTGTTGCAAAGAAAGCTGAAGTTCGACCCGGCGAAGGAGGAGTTTGTGGGGGATGCGGACGCGAATTTGTTACGAGCGCGGCCCGTGCGGGATTGGATGGCTTGAGCGGGGGGCAATCGCGGGCGGGGCGCCTGTGCTCCGTTGGTCGCGCCGGGTCGATGTTGGTTGTCCGTTTCTTTTTTGGGAAGGTGGGATTGCGTCCGATGAAAAGGCTTACTCCGGTCGTAGCACTGGTGCTGGTGGTCGCATCGTGTCGCGGGTTGCAGGCAGCGGACGAAGCGCCGGCGCCAACCGCGGAGAAGGCGCTGGGCAGCGGCGGGCCGAGACCGAATATCGTGGTCGTGTTTGTTGACGACTTGGGGTACGGGGATATCGGGCCGTTTGGAGCGCAGCGGCAACGAACACCGCATTTGGACCGCATGTCGCGCGAAGGGATGCGGCTGACGTCTTTTTACGCCGCGCCGGTGTGCTCCGTTTCGCGGGCGCAACTGTTGACGGGTTGCTATGGAGCGCGGGTATCTGTTCCCGGCGTGTTCGGTCCCGCGTCGAGTCAGGGACTGCATCCGGATGAATTTACCGTTGCCGAGCGGCTCAAGAAGCTTGGCTACGCGACGATGTGCATCGGCAAATGGCATTTGGGCGATCAGCCGCCGTTCCTTCCCACCCGGCAGGGGTTCGATCACTATTTTGGGATTCCGTATTCGAACGATATGCAGCGGGCGAGCGAGGAGGGGGGGGAGAAGGTTGTGCCGCTGCTGCGCGATGAGCGCGTGATCGAGTTATTGTCCGACGAGCGGCAGAGCCAAATCGTGGAGCGCTACACGCAGGAGGCGTTGGAGTTTGTTCGCGCGCAGCGAGAGGGGCCGTTTTTCCTGTACCTGGCGCATACTGCGGTGCATACACCGATTTGGCCGGGCGAAGCATTTCGCGGCAAGTCGGCAAACGGGCGATTTGGCGACTGGGTGGAGGAGGTGGATGGGAGCGTCGGCCGCATTTTTGCTGCGTTGCGCGCGCAGCGACTGGAGAGGAATACCGTGGTGGTCTTTACCAGCGACAATGGTCCGTGGCTGATCAAAGGGGCCGACGCGGGGAGCGCCGCCCCGTTGCGCGGAGGCAAGGGGAGCACTTGGGAGGGAGGCGTTCGCGTTCCGACGTTGGCCTGGTGGCCGGGAAAGATTCCCGCTGGGAGCACGGTCGACACGGTCGCGGGGACGATCGATCTGTTGCCAACGTTTGTCTCGCTGGCCGGGGGGCGGGCGCCGGCGCAACCCGTGATCGACGGACAGGATTTAAGCCCCGTGCTGCTGGGTGAGTCGACGAAATCGCCGCGCGAGGCGCACTTCTACTTTTTGAACTATCAGCTTCAGGCCGTGCGGCAGGGGCCGTGGAAGCTGGCTCTCGTCCCACAAGCCGCAACGCTGGGAAAGGATGCCGAGCCGGACGTGCAGCGAAATCCGCGTCTGTATCGGCTGGATAAGGACATCGGGGAGATCAACGACGTTGCCGAACAGAATCCGGAGGTGGTGGAACAGCTACGAGCATTGGCTGACAAGATGGCGGCGAAGATTGGCGGCCCCCGCCCGTCGGAGCGCCGCCCGCCGGGTATTGTGGAGAAGCCGAGGTTGCTTTATGCGGGACGCTAGAGCAAGGACCGGTGATGGAAAAACCGTGTCGAAGGCGAAGCCTTAGAGAGGGGAACAGGCTCGCCGCGTTGGTATCGAACGCCATGGGCGAGTCCAGTTCGATCGGGGGTATTGGGGTGGAATTACTTGCGTCGAATGCCGACAGGGGATGGATGGGTTATTGCCGGCTGATAAGCAGGGCGGAAACTTTGGCGGCGTTGGTGGCGAGGCCCCAGGCGCCGGTTACGATTAGGGCGGCGAAGGAGAGCCAGAGGAGGGCGTCCCAGAGTTTGCCTGGGCGGAGGCGGGGATCGCAGCGGTGGTAGCGGAAGTAGAGGGCGGCGCCGCCGAGCATGGGGAGCATGACCGCTTGGGCCAGGCCGCTGATCAGGACCAACGTGACGGGGTTTTTCTGCCAGACGAAGACGCCGAGCGAGATAAAAGGGAGGAGTCCGCACCAGAGCCGGACCCAGAAGCGGAGCGAGGCGTCGTTCTTGGCTCCCAGTCGAAAGACGCGCACGGCGTCGGCGGCGATGCGGGCGTTGCCGGCGGTGGCGACGAAAAACGTCGAATAGAGAACCGCGAAGGCGCCAAAGAGGAAGATCCAGGCGGCCCACGGGCCGAAGACCGGCTGGAACATCTCGACCAGGGTGTGCATCAACTGATCGTCCGACGGGGACCGGCCGGCGCGATGCAGGACGGCGGCGCCTGTGAGGTAAAAGGCCAGGGTGGCGAAGGTGTAAATCACCATCGAGCACCAGGCGTCCCAGCGGAGGACGCGGAGCCAGCCGCGTGCCCGCGCGGCCCAGGCGGCGGAGTCGTCTCGAGGTCCGGTGGCGCGGGCGTATCCCTTTTCGAGGCACCAATAGGGGTAGGCGACGAGTTCCGCGGCGCCGACGCCGATGATGCCGAAGGTGGCCAAAGCGGTGGCGAGGGGAGTCGCGCCGGCGAGTTCGCTGGGAAGCTGGAAAGAGAGGCCGTTTAGCAGGTCCTGCGCGTGGATCGACCAGGCGTCGTGGGTTTGGAGCGCGAAGACGTTGAAGATCATGACGGCGGTGAAGCCGGCGACGAGGAAGGTGGAGACGTTTTGCACGAGCGCGTAGCGGCCGATGACCAAGAGGGACGCGGTAACGACCGTGACGATCGCGCTCCAGATGACGTCGTCGTAGGTGAAGTGGCTGCGCTGGTCGGGGCGGGGGCCGATTCGGGACTGAACGGCCGTTTTGATCTGGGTAGGAGTCTCCTGCGGGTGGGCGGAGCGCAGGGCCTGGGTCCTTTCGGCGGCTAGCTCGTCGTAGGATTCTTGCAGGTCGAGCAAGCGGTTGAAATCGCCGGTGATGGGAAGGGGAATGGAGAGGGTCTGGCCGACGACGCCGACGATTCCACCCAGTTGGCTGGTGCTACAGAGGAAC
>JALHPA010000517.1 GCA_022842745.1 Pirellulales bacterium | reverse complement strand
TCGAAGCCCGCGCCTATGGCGTCGCCCGCGCCTTTCAGCCCCTCCTGGTCAACAGCGTCGTCGGCTTCATCGGCCCCGAATACCTCTACGACGAACGCCAGATCATCCGCGCCGGACTAGAAGACCACTTCATGGGCAAGCTCCTCGGCCTGCCCATGGGCTGCGACGTCTGCTACACCAACCACGCCGACTCCGACCAGAACTCCCTCGAGAACCTCCTCGTCCTCCTCACGGCCGCCGGCTGCAACTACTTCATGGGAGTCCCCTGCGGCGACGACGTCATGCTCAACTACCAGACCACGAGCTACCACGACGCCGAAGCCATGCGCCGCCTCTTCGGCCTCCATCCCGCTCCAGAATTCGCCAATTGGCTCGAACGGCGGGGCATATTTCAATATGGGCGGCTCGCCACCTCCGCTGAACCACAGCGCGACCGCCTCTCAGCCGACGTCGCAGGCCTTCTCGACGGTTTCTGACCGTCCCCCGCTCAAGCTCTGCCAATTGCCTACAACAGCGCCGCCAGCGGCCCGGTCGAATCGCCAAACTCCTTCACCGGCGTTCCAAACAGATCCAACATCGAGACAAACAAGTTCGACATCGGTTGAGGCGCGGCCTTCAGATACCGGCCGGTCGAAATCGCCCCCCCGGCGTGTCCCGCCACAATCACTGGCAGATTGTCGTGCGTATGCCGATTGCCGTCGGCGATCGCCCCCCCATACACAATCATCGAATTGTACAACAGCGACTTCCCGTCCACGTCCTCGATCTGCGACATCTTCTGCAAAAACTCCGCCAACCGGCTCACATAAAACTGGTCGATCTGCGCCACCTTCTTCGCCAGCTCCGCCTTCCGTTGACTATGCGTCAGGTAGTGGTGCCCCTCCCGGATCCCCAAATCCGGAAACGTCCGGTTGCTCCCGTCATACGCCAACAGCAACGTCGCAATCCGCGTCGCGTCCGTGCGAAATGCCAATAGCAACATGTCGTACATGATCCGCATATGCTCGCCAAAATCCGCCGGAATCCCGGCCGGCACATCCGCATCGGTCTCCGGCGCGCGCGCAAAACGCTCGTGATCCTTCAACCGCCCCTCCATCTCCCGCACCACCGTCAGATATTCATCCAGCTTGCGTCGGTCCTGCGGGTCGATGCGCTTCTGCACGTCCGCCGCCTCTTCCCGCACAAAATCCAAGATGCTCCGGTCCGTCGCCTGCCGCTCGGCGTAGTTGCGCTGCCGGTCGGCCCGTTCCCCGGCCCCAAACAATCGCTCAAACACCAGCCGCGGATTCGGCTCCGGGCTGACCGGCGTGGTCGGACTGCTCCAAGCCAGGTTGTATTGATACGCGCACGCATAGCCCGAATCGCAACTCCCCGAATTCCTCACCACGTCCGCCGACAACTCCAGCGACGGAAATCGGGTCACCCGTCCGCTCCGCTGCGCCGCGACCTGATCCACCGACACCCCCACCCGGATGTCGCTCCCCGCGGTCTTCCGCGCCCGCGCTCCCGTCAAATACGTCGCGCTCGCCCGCGCGTGATCCCCCGCGCCGTCCCGCCCAGGCGTAGCATTCTCGTGCGCCAACCCGCCAACCACCTGCAAGTGCGTCTTCAATCCCGCCAGCGGGGCCATCGTCGACCCCAGCTCAAACTCGTCCGTCGGAAACCAATGGTCCTGCTGCACCCCATTGGGTATCGACAAAAACACCATTCGCAACGGCGCCCCGCTCGCCGTCACCGCCGGTCGCCGAGCCGCCCCCTCCGCCGCCTGAACTTGCCCCCCCCGGCCGACCAGCGACGGCAACACAGGCAGCGCCACCGCCACCCCCAACCCGCGCAAAAAATGCCGCCGGTTGACGACGCCCCCCGCTACAAGTTTCGATCGGTTCATGGCCTGGCTCCTGTTTGCAATCCAATCGGGGCGCGCTCGTTCCCATCCTGCCTCTCCTCGTCCGCTCGCTCCGCCGCCGTATCACCCTCTCCCGTCACGCCCGTCGCTGTCACTTCCTTCGACGTCACGTCCTCCATAGGCACTCCCATCACGGTTACAACCTCCGGGCGTCGCTGCTTCTGAAACGGCGCCGATTCCACCACCCCTTGCAATAGCGCCCCCGCTCGCCCCCCTTCGCGCGATAACCGCTCCACGATCGTATCGATCGTCTGCTCGTCCCCGGCCTCCAACCCCCGCCCCAGCGCGTACGTCAACAGCTTCTCCGTCACGCACCGGTAAAACTTCGCCGCGTGCCGCTCCTTCAGTATCTTCTTCAGCTCCCGGATGTCTTTGAACGTCTCCCCCGTTATCAACTGGCCCGATGCGTCAATCGCCTCCCCCTTCTCCGACTCCCGCCACATCCCCAGAGCATTAAAATTCTCCAGCGCGATCCCCAACGGATCCATCCGCGCATGGCACGACGCGCACAACGCCGATTCCCGGTGCGCCGCCAATAACTCCCGCAACGGCGGCTCCCGGTCCCCAAACTTCTTCGCCGATTCCTCCAGGTCCGGTACCCCCGCCGGCGCCGGAGGCGCAGGCATCCCCAACACGTTATCCAAAACGAACAACCCCCGTTTGACCGGTGACGTCCGCGTGGGATTGGATGTCACCCACAGCACCGCGGCCTGTGTCAGCACCCCGCCCCGAGCGCTATCGGCAGGCAACGTCACCCGGCGCATCTCCGTCCCCCGCACCCCGCTTAGGCCATACAAATCGGCCAGTTTTTCGTTCACATAGGTGTAGTCGCTGTCCAACAGTTCCAGCAAACTCCGATCCTCGCGGAAGATCGCCCCCACATACGTCTCCGTCTCGTGCCGCATCGCCCGCTTCAACTCGTCGTTGTAGCGCTCGGCAATCGCCCGCAGCTCTTGCAGACGCTTCCGCGCCGCCTGCTCTTCCGGTGTCAGCGGACTGCGCAGCCCCTTGCGCCGTCTGCTTTGAAATTCCGCTAGCGCTTGCTCGTACTCGGTCTGATATCCCAGCACCGACAGCGGATCGACCGTCACCTGCGTCACGTCCCGCGTCCGCAGCCATTGCCCGACAAAGTTTCTCAAAAACTCCTCCGACCGCGGATCCGCCAACATCCGCTTCATCTGCGCTGGCGCCTGCCGCCGCAACTCCCCTTTCGCTGCCAGCCCAAACAGCTCCTCGTCCGGCATCGTCGACCAGAACAAGTACGACAACCGCGACGCCAGCGCATACTCGTCCACTTCGACGAACCTGCCCTCGTCCCCCCCCGGTTTCCCCTCGCTCGTCCCCTCCACCCGAAACAAAAACCGCGGCGACGCCAGTATCGCCACCAACGCATGCGCGATCCCCGATTCAAACGTCTCCCCCGGCCGCTGATACACCGACGCCGCTAGCCCACTCAACCGCTCCACCGTCGCGCGATCGACCGGCGACCGGTAAGCCCGAACCGCAAACCGCTCCAATATTTCCTCCGCATAAGCGGCCCGCTCCTTCGCATCCGTGGGGGGTTCCTCCCGGCTGAAAAATCGCCCGTAATTCGCTGGATGCACCCGCCCTTCAGCCCCCAGCGGCCCTTCAATCCGCACCCTTTGCACCGCGTACCTCGCGAACGTCGATCCAGTATTCGTTCGCTCCGCGGCCGGCGCCTCTTCTACCTCCCGCGGA
>JALHPA010000516.1 GCA_022842745.1 Pirellulales bacterium | reverse complement strand
TCGGCTCCTTTTTTTCTTCCAGCTTTTCGATTTCGCCGACTTTATCTTTGAGAGCTTCGACCTTCTTGCCGTCCAAACCGGCGATGGCGGGGAAGAAGAGGAACGAGTTTTTGTCTTTGGAGACGTAGCGCTCGTAGGCTTCCGGGGCGGTGGACTTCAACTCCTGGGAGGCGTAGTAGTCTTGCTTGTATCCGATGCCCGGTCCGCCGAGCAGTCCGGCAGAGAGCATGCCGATGCCACCGATGGTGCCCATCGTCAGTGCACCGCCCTTGGGAAATCGCTCGCCGACGACTCCCAACATGGTTGGCCAGAGGAAGGTCTTGCCGATGCCGTAAATGGTGGCGGAGGCGATGATCGCCATAAGGGTAACGCTGCTGCCGAGCGAGTAGAGACCGATGCAACCCAAACAGGCGCTGACGAAGAGTAGTCCCAGCGGGTTGATATGCTCGACGATGGGACCGGCGAAGAACCGCAGGACGAACATGATGCCGGAGGTGTAAACGATAAGCAGAAGAGCGTTGCCCTTGAGGGTGGACTTCATAATGTCGGTGATCCAGCTATCGGTGCCGAGCTCGACGTAGCCGACCATGGCTTGGAGCAGGAACAGGAACAGCAAGACGGGTTGGGCAAACTCCGCCAGCATTTCGCCGAACGAGACGCCTGCCGCGCGCGCTTCGGAAACGGGAAATCGCTCCTTGAGCGTCACGAATCCGTAATACAAGGTGGGGATAAGGAAGAAGGCCATGGGGTACTCCCACGGGAGCTTTGTCAAGGCGGCATCAGGACCGACGAACAAATACCCCAGCAGGCCACCGATGATCAATCCGCCGGGCCAACCGGCATGGAGAATGTTCAGGTAGTGGGTTTTTTGCTTGGGGTAGAGGGTAGCGACGAGGGGATTGATCGCCGCTTCGCAGAGGCCGTTGCCCAGGGCGAACAAGAACATGCCCCAATAGAGGCAGTTGTAGGTTGCGTCCTTGCCGGAGGCGTAGAGAGGGGTGGCGGAAAACGTGACGGCTGCGGAAAGAACGTGGAGGGTGAATGCGCCCAAGAGCAAGGCTCGATAGCCGATGCGATCGGCGAAAAAGCTGCAGACGATGATCGTGATGCCGAAGCCGGTAAGTCCGCCGCCGGTAATTTTCCCGAGTTCCAGCTTGGTGAATTCGAACTGCGCCGCCCATTCAGTCAAAACACTTCCGCGAATCGCGAAACCCATTCCCGCCGCGATCAAGGTCATGAAGCTGGCGAGGAAAATCTGGAATTGTCTATTTGGAGCCGACATACGCAGTTTTCTCCTACGACTAAACGTGCGCCGTGAATGCGAGGGACGTGCGAACGGAATGGCCTACGGCCCGGGAAAACCCGGCCAGCCTCGATACTTCTCCCACCGAAAGAATCTGGAGTATACAAGGGGCGCGGCAGAAGTAAACCGAGGGAATCCCGCGATTTTGGGCAATTTCTTGGGTTTGGGGCCGCGGAAGGTGCGATGGGAGGGGCTGCGGGGACCGTAGACCCGGTGGGGCGGTCGCGATGTCGAGGGGCGCGAATCAAAGCAATCCCTGGGCGTTGCCCAGGGCTTTCGTCTGTTGCCCTTTTGGGGCGAGGGTTTGTCGCGGAGTAGGGGCGTTCGGTTTTGAGAACGCGCTAGGGCGCGCGGGGATCTGTCCCGGAGGGGCGGCGTTTGGATCGCGGTGGGAGTTCGGGTTTACGGGGGTGGCGTGGGGCGACGGGGCCTGAAGGCGGGACGGGAGCCTGCTGAAGACCGGCTGGAGTATTGGTGGGGGATGGGGTGGCGCGGACCACCCGCTGAAGCGGGTGGCTGACGGGGGAGCTGACTGAAGTCAGCAGTGGGCAGGGGGCAGGGGTGGAGTGGGCGCGGTGCGCCGGGGTGCAGTGGGCGGTGCGCCGGCGTGCACGGTGCAGCGGGCGGTTGGCAGCGGGCAGAGCAGAGGGCTAGGGGCTGCGTGAGGGGTGGATGCCCTCTCAATGACGCCTTGTGATGATGGCGTTGCGTTTGGCTGGTCCTTCGCCTCTATCGGGCTGGACGAGGGAATTGCACGCTCAAGCTGAGAGACATCCTCCGCATACCAAAATATTGTTGCCGCGGATCGCTGGGATCCGCGGCAACCGGTCACTGCCCCGACAAATGTTGCTGCCCGCGAATATCGCGGGCCGAAAAACCATGGCTACCTTGCAAGACTTTGCTACGCCGCGACGGACCATGGACCGTCAGCCGTTGGCGGAAGCGATGATTTTGTCCATCTCCGCGGCCGTGAATGCCCGGCAGGTGGTGGTATGGACGTTTCCCATCGAACCGAGGTGCAACAGCATTGCCGTCGCCGTCTCGTCGTCGGGGGCTTGAAAGATCAGCAGGCCGTCCTGATCTCCCAAAGTCCAATAGACGTCGGTGACTTTGACCCCCATTTTTTTGGCGGCCGATTTGATCGACGCGGCGCGGGAGGTCGTTTCGGCGAAGTCCTTCAGACCTTGACTGGTGAACTTGATGGTGGTGATGAACGTTGCCATGCGCGTCTCCTGGGCCAAAATCAGCGGAAAATAAAGCCCCCGGCCGCGGCAACTGCCTGGTACGGGGAGCGACTGTTATCCCTACAAAGTCAAACGGCTATCAGGCTGTTGAAAAACGCCATCGTGGCATTTTTCAACCGAGCCAAGTTCGCAGCAAGCTGCTCACGGCTCGCAAAATCCCGGCTGAAAGGCCGTGATTTTGTGATCACATCCATGTGATCTCGCAGCCCGTTGAGTTCTTCAACGGGCTGCTCACCGCGTTCGACCGCCCCCTCTAGTCGGACTCAAACTGAACCTCCGGCAAACGTACCCCACCCATATCCAGAAGCTGCATCCGCGTAGCGCTCAGCCGCGAGGCCAGCGTCTGCGCCGCTCGGTGCATGAATTCGAAGCCGAACCGCGGTTCCAGGGCGCACTGCTCTAGGATCTTGTCGCCGTTCGCGGCAATCAGTTCCGTTGGCGTCAGGGTCCGGGCCGTATCGGTCAAATTGCCTGTGCCCAAGAGCGGGGACCAGCCGATCAATTCGCCCGGCTCCACCTTCATCAATTGCCGGCAGCCGACGCGGGGCGTGCAGGTGATCAAGGAGACCTCTCCGCTGACGATAAAGTAGACGTCCTTGCCGGGATCGTCCTGATGGAAGATCTCGCGATGGGCTGGGAAACTCAGGGAGCGGGAAATCTCGGCCAGTCGCTTCAAGTGTTCGTCGTCGATTCCCTTCAAAATGCGCACATTGCGCAACGCGCTTAGAACATCTTGCATGATTAAGGTTGTTGATTAAGTGTGTGGGGTCGTTTCTCGAGTCGGGGAACGACGGTACGCGACAAATCAAACGGGCTCATTCGCCGAGTTGGGCAGGGCAAACGGCACGCCTGGCAGCCTATTGAAAAATGCCATCGCGGCATTTTTCAACCGAGCCAAGTTCGCAACAAGCTGCTCACGGCTCGCAAAATCTCAACGTAACGGCCGAGATTTTTGATCCCGGCCGTGCGATCGCGCAGCCCGTTTTTCCAAGGGCTGCTATACCGACACTTCCACAAGGTTGTCCACCGATCGCACTCCGTCAAGATCTTTTACCGCGCTGAGCGCAACCTGTTTGAGGTAGTAGC
>JALHPA010000515.1 GCA_022842745.1 Pirellulales bacterium | reverse complement strand
GCCGGGGGGAATCGGGCCAGTTGGACTACCTGCGGCGGTTCTATTTTGGCAACGGGCAGAGCGGGTTGAAGCCGCATTTGCAAAGCAAGGTGGACGAGATCGACGCGCGGACGGTGAGTAGCATCGCGATTGGGAAGCCAGCGGGGCAAGAGGAGATCGTGGTGCGGGTGGGGCGGTACGGCCCGTTCGCGCAGCAGGGGGAACGGAGGGCCAGTTTGCCGGAGGGAATGGCGCCGGACGAAGCGACGGTGGAGAAGTGTTTGGAACTATTGAGCCACGCGGAGCAAGCGGAGGAGCCGCTGGGCGTTTGCCCGGAGACGCACAAGCCGGTGTACTTGAAGGTGGGGCGGTTTGGGCCGTACGTGCAACGGGGCGATGCGGAAGACGAGGAGAAGCCGCAGAACGCCTCGCTGTTGAAGGGGATGAGTCCGGAGTCGATCGACCTGGCGACGGCGCTCAAGCTGTTGACTTTGCCGCGAAATCTGGGGAATCATCCGCAGAGCGGGGAGGCGGTGGTGGCCTACAACGGCCGATTCGGACCGTACGTGAAGTGCGAGGCGGAGACGCGGTCGCTGCCGTCGGGGGTATCGCCGTTGGAGGTGACGTTGGAGGAGGCGCTGGCCTTGCTGGCGCAGCCAAAGGCGCAGCGGCGGGGCTTTGGCGAGAAGCGGGCGCCGTTGCGGGTATTCGAACCGACGGCAGAGCATCCGCAGCAGATCGAACTTTTGGACGGGCGGTATGGGCTGTACGTGACGGACGGGACGACGAACGCTTCTCTGCCGAAGGGGACCAAGGCGGAGGAGGTGACCGTGGAGCAAGCGCGGCAGTTGCTGGCGGAGCGGGCAGCGCTGGGCCCGAGCAAGAAGGCCTCGCGGCGGAAGTCGGCCGGAGGGCGGAGCGGGTCCCCGGGGGCCAAGAGCAAGAAAGGGGCCAGCGGCGGGGGAGCGGCGAAAAAGCCGGCCGCCAAGAAAAAGAAGGCAACGAAAGGCACGGCCAAGAAGGGGACGAAGAAGGGCGCCAAGAAAGCGCCCAAGGGCGCGGTCCGCAGCGCGACGCTAGGGGACGAGGCCGAGGAGGCGCCATTCTCGGAAGCGCAATCGGTGGGGTTCTGACCCCGCGCTCCCGTTTCGCGCATCATTTTGGCACACTTTTGACCGCCCAGCCGTGAAGAAGTACGGCTGTCTGGAAACCGGAGCGTCTGAGGACCGGCGCAGGTTGCTCCGATTGAGCTGCGCAATGTGCGAAACCGTGCAGTTGTTCGGCAATCAACGGCGCTGTGACAAACCACAACGCATTGCTACTTGCGGTGAACTAGATTTGGCCAGACTCTACTCTTGCCGCCGAGGAGCATCTGGCATGAACGTCGCCCTTACCGAATGTCCCACGGGCAACGAACGATTTTTCGGCAGCGACGAGATCATCGTCAGCAAGACCGACACGAAAGGGATCATCACCTACGCCAACGGGGTTTTCCTGCGGGTCGCGGGTTACGACGAGGAGGAATTGCTCGGTCGGCCGCACAACCTGATTCGCCATCCCGACATGCCGCGGTGCGTGTTTAAGCTGCTGTGGGACCGATTGCAGCGGCGGGAAGAGGTGTTTGCCTACGTCGTGAATCTGGCCAAGAACGGCGACCACTACTGGGTCTTCGCGCACGTGACGCCGTCCGTCGACCGCGATGGGCAGGTCGTCGGCTATCATTCCAGCCGCCGTTCGCCGGAGCGCTCGGCGGTCGCCAAGGCCGCCGCGCTGTACCAGGCGCTCCTCGCCGAGGAGTCGCTCCATAGCGATCGCCGGCAAGGAATGTTGGCGGGCGAACAAGTGCTGCTCGACGAACTGGCGAAGATCGGCATGCCTTACGAAGAATTTGTATTTACGCTGTAAGCGACGTCCCGTTGTTCCTGAATTCGCCCCCTATGACTGCTACGCTGCAGAAGATCACAAACGATAGCGACGAGCTCCACTACGATGCATTGGCCTTGGCGGCCGACGCGGTGCTGGACGCCGAATGGATTTCGCAGGCGATTCACGTTTGCGAACAGGCGGCGCAAGGGGACTTCGAGCCCCGCATCCTGCACTGTCGGCCTAATTCCGCGCAAGGGCGGCTAGGGCGCGCCATCAACGATTTGTTGGACCGCGCCGACGCATTCGTGCGCGAGGCCGCCGCGACGCTGGACCACGCCAGCCACGGCAAGTTCTATCGCCGGCTGCTTCCCACCGGCATGGTTGGCGCGTATCGCCAGGCGGCCGACGTGATCAATCGGGCGACCGATTCGATGGCGGCCAAGTCCGAGGCGATCGTCGAGCTCGAGGCGCGGCGCGGCGAACTGGCGAACCAACTGGAAGCGCTCGTCGGCAACATCGTTCAAACGTTGTCCGAGTCGGCAGCCAATCTGCGCGCAAGCGCCCGGCAGCTCGCCGGACAAGCGCACGATACAAGCCATGCGGCCGGCGTGGGACTCAACGCCGCGAACCAGGCGGCGGAACACGTCCGGTGCGTGCTCCGCGCCGGCGAGTCGCTGCACGTAACGGAAAAAGCCGTCGAGACGAGCGTGCGGCGCTCGCAAGACGTGGCCAGCGCGGCTGCGCGGGAGGGGGGACGGACCGCGGAGCTAATGGGCCAACTGCAAGAAGCAAGTCAACGCATCAGCGATGTGGTGACCCTGATCACCGGCATCGCGCGGCAGACGAACCTGCTGTCGCTCAACGCATCGATCGAGGCGGCGCGGGCGGGGGACGCCGGGCGCGGGTTCGCGGTGGTCGCCGAGGAGGTGAAGAAGTTGGCCGACGAGGCCATGACCGCCACGAGGCGAATTTCGAAGGAAATCGCGGCCGTGCAGCACGCCTCGCACGACACCTCCCAGGCGATTCAGGCGATCGGAGGGACCCTTCAGCAGGTCAACGCGCTGACCGGCGAGATCGACAACGCGATGCAGCGCCAGATCCAAGTCACCAACGATGTGCAGGTACGACTGAAGGAAACGGACGACTGCGTCTCCCAGGCGGCGACCGCGATTGCACGCACTGGGGAAGTCGCCGAGCAGGCCGATACGACCGCCGCTGAATTGGCCAGCGCCGCGGATTTGGTCTCGCAACAGACGGACGCGCTATCGCAGGCGGTGCGATCGTTTTTGCACCAGATACGGCAATCGTAAGGGGTGGATCGTCCGCCGCGCGGCCGCTCGAACGGTCAGGCGTCTTTTGCCGGGCGGAGGGGGCTTTTGGCGAGGAGGAATTTCTTTTCTCCATCGGACACAAAGGCGACCGTGGCGATGCGCTTGATGCCAACGCCGGAGAGGGCGAGGATTTTGCCGAGGCCGTACTCGGGATGCTTGACGAGCATGCCGAGGGCGAAGGCTTCCGGAGAGATGGCGAGCGGAGGGGGTTCGAGGGAATCGGGCGCGAGGGCGGAATCGGAGCGCGGGGGGGCCTGGAGCAGATCGGCGGCGGTGGGGAGGCGGAGCGGCTTGGGGGGGGGGAAGTCGCCGGCCGGCTCGGGGCGGGGGGGGGAGAATGATTCGACGGGAAAGTCGTCTGGGGAGTGGGAATCGTCGGCGGAGAAGGGGCGCTCGGACCAGGCGTAATCGCGGACGTCGAGTTCCTCGGTGGGAAGCTCGAGCAGGAACTGGCTGG
>JALHPA010000514.1 GCA_022842745.1 Pirellulales bacterium | reverse complement strand
CCGCGGCGGGGCCGGAGTGCGGATCGCGCAAAGGCGCTCGGCACGAACAGAGAGACAGTGTGGCCAGCGCGGCCCATGCCAGACTCGGCGCGCGGCGATAACGCCAGCAGCGGCTTAGGAAGCGACAAACGCCGCGGTGTTTGGGCCGGAGTTGGCTCATAGCTGCACCAGTGCTGTTGATCGGCGTGGCCGGAGGGAATTTCGCCCCGTTTGCGCCGAGGATTACTCTTTGGCCGTTTCCACGATGCCGGCGGCTTCTTCGCACAGGCCGGAGGAGCGGGCCACCAGGACCGGAGGGGATCCGTACAAGAAATGAGCGTCCGGTCCTCCTTCCGGCGGCAGGCGTCCGCCGATGCGCAGGATGGCGATCGGCCGTCCCAGCCCGTCCGCCACGGCCAAGGGATCGTCGCCTGGCTGGACTTCAAAAAAGGGTTGCTCGCCATTCGGTCGCTGAGCGACGGGGAGGGCCGCGCGGGGATTTTCGACGTAGATCACCCGGGTGACGAACTTTCCGTCGAGCGCCATCTCTAGTTCTTGTTGCGTCAGCTCGATCGGCACGGGAAAACGGAATTCCTCGCCGACCGGTGGATACAGCCGGTTGATCAGCTCAACGGTTGGATAGATCTCGGCCCCTTGGTGGTTGGGAATGCCGGTCACTTGCAGGCGGTAGACTTGCCCGACGAGCAGACCGGCCTTGAAGGGCAGGGGCTGGGGGGACGAGAAACGGCCGTCGAGGGCCAGCGAAACCCGCGCTCCCTTCGGAGCACGGACTTCGACCGGCTGGAAATATCCCGGCAATGGTCCGCCGCGCTGTAATTGCTGGCTGCCAATCGCTCCCGGTGGAAGTGCGCCAGCGTGTTGGTAGTGGACGCGTGGCGCCTGCGCCCAAACGGGCGAGGCGGCCAGCCACAAGCACCAACCCGCCAGACATCCGCCAGCAATCGCTCGAGTGAGCACGTGGACCATTGTCGTGAGTGCGGAGGGGTTGCGCCCGGAAAGGCGCGGGACAAGCAGAGAAGCGGAAAACTTACCGGCCGCGAGTCGGCTCGCGGCCGGTAAGGGAGTTTTGCAACGTGGGTTATTCACCTTCATAGTCGCAGGCGTCATCTTCGCACTCGGCCGAACCCGGATTGGCGCCCGGAGTGCCCTTGATCAACTGGTGCTTGTTGGCGTGCGGCTGTTTGAAGTGCAACGGCGGGACGTGGCTACGCTCGACGATATGCACGTGGTTGGCCGGTTTGGGATAGCTCAAGCCGGGTTTCTGCTTCACGTCGATCGTCACCTTGTCCACCGGACCGGGGATATGCATATGGGTGTGGTTCCGCATTACGTGCTGCTGCAATCCAGCCGGGACTCCGAGCGGCACATGGGGCGGTCCAGGCAAGCCGATGGGCGTACCGGTGATGGGCATTCCATACTGCGGCGCGGTGACGCCGGCCACGTATCCGGGAAGAGCCGCCGGACCTTGCACTCCGCAGCCTTCGGCGCCGCCGCAGGCGACGTATCCGGCCATGGCGGCGTAGCCGTCGGCATCGGCGCCGCCAGCGACTTGCAGGTCTTTGTTACCGATGCGAATGATCGCGATGATCGAGCCTTTGCGATCGGCTTCGACGATGGGATCGACTCCTGGATCGAGCCGGGTGCTGACGAGCGTTTCCACGCCCGCGAGGGCCAATTCCTGATGCTCGGCGTCGGGCAGGTAGATCACCTTGGTGACGAAGTTGCCGGAGAGGACCTGGTCGAAGTCCTGGTCGGTCAACTGGAAGGGAATGTAGTTATGCGCGAGGTAGGCTTCGATCCGCGGAGTGGTCGGGCCGATTTCGAGCGTCGGGTAAAGCTCGACGCCAGGCCGGCTGGGGATTTCCGTCAGCTTGAGCCGGTAGATGGCCCCTTGGGCGAAGTTGTACCGGCCAGGAACGACCAGCGGTTCGCTGTCGAACATGCCTGGACCGCCGACGTCCCACGTGACTTTCATCCCGTCCATGCCGACGAAGCCGACCTGGGAGGTGGCGCCCATCAGGCCGCCACCCATGCCGGCGCCAGGATCCCCCGTCATGAAGACGCCGGGGCCGGGCCCGTCCACGCCGGGACCGGGATGCATGAGCATCTGCGCCGGCGGGAGGTTATTGCGATGCGGGCTGACGACCGGACGAATCTGGTCGAAATGCTTGCCCGGCGTGTTGTGCGGCAGACGGCAGCCCGTACTCGCCGCAGCCAGCCCCAACAGGAGCAGTCCGAATGTCAAACGATGGTTCATACCAATCCCCCCTGGGCAAACTTCTCGCCAGCAAGTTGCAAGCGCGTGCCTGGCTTGCGGTCGAGACCGGATAATGTTGGAAGTGCTTGCGAAAGTCTTCGCGAACGGCAGATTGCGAGGTGCAACTGACGTGGACCGAGGAATCGCAGCGGCCTAAAATGGGCCGCCCCGTTTCCTGCTTGCCGGGAAGCTCGAAGCGTCTTGCGGGACTGGTTTTGGTCCGGCAAGCGCGGGAGTTCCGTCGGCAAACTGCGCGTGGCGCGCCGCTGAGGGTAATGGTCGGCCCGGCACAACGCGATTCTTTGGCAAATCCGGCAAAGTCCGAGCATGAAGAGCATTTACCCCACTCTCGCTCTGGCCGGTATTCTCGGACTATTCGGAACTTGGTCGGCGGGACGGACTTCCGGGGAGGAAGCTGACGGGGGCGAGGCAGCCGGGAGGGAGGCAGCCGCGGAGCCAACGGCGACCCGTTCGCCGGGGGATCGGAGCCGATTGGGGGAGACGCCTGATCCCGATGTATTGAACCGCGCAATCGAGGCACTGGCCACGCGGAGTTCGGTTTCCGCCCGGTTGCGCCAGCGGGTCGACATGTTCGATCGGCAGTTGATCGGTTCGGGGCAGTACTTTCAGTCCGGGGCGGGAAACGACCAGCGGTTGCGGCTGGAAATCAAGCTGCAGCTCGATGAAAACCGGCTGGCCACTTTCCAACAAGTCAATGACGGCAGTTGGCTGTGGACGTATCAGTACACGGCCAACGGGCAGGTGCTGAGCCGGGTGGACCTGCGGCGGCTGGCGGGAGCATTGGCCAAGGCCAAGACTCAAGCCAAGGGGGACGCTAGCGTTGTGAATCTAGGGGAGCTGGCCTTGGGTGGGCTACCTCGCCTGTTGGTTGGTTTGCGGGAGAATTTTCAGGTGGCGAATGTCGAGGAGGGGCTGCTCGGCGACACGCGGGCACTGGCGGTGGAGTTGCAATGGAAACCGGAGCGGCTGGCCGCGATGCTGCCGTCGCCCGCCGAGGGAGGCACGCCGGACCCAGCGGCCCGACTGGCCGCGGCGACCCAGCTTCCAGACCGGGCCATGTTGTACCTCGATTCTAAAACGCTGTTTCCGAGCCGAATCGAGTTTCGCAGAGTGGGGGGTGACAAGAAGCCCAGTTCCGACGATGGGCGGGGCGCTGCCGATCGGGCCAATTCCGCGAACACTCCGCGGGCGGAAAACTCTGGGCCAAACGGAACGATCCGAGGGGGAAAGGCCGGGGAAGTTTCTTGGAAGACGCTGGTGTCGGTCGACTTTTCCGACGTGATTCTGGACCAACCGATCGACGAGCGGCAGTTTCAATATTCTCCTGGCTCCCAGCCGGTGCTGGACACAACCCA
>JALHPA010000513.1 GCA_022842745.1 Pirellulales bacterium | reverse complement strand
CGTTGCTCGGAGGAGCAGCGAACCCTTGGGCTACTAGTTCGACTGTCGTATTTCTAGTGACGCGTTGTAAGGATTTTGGTATCAACACCTTCGGCAGTTTGAGGAGCCAAGAATCACGGAAGGAGTATACGCATGGATGCGGGCTTTCAGGAACGGGAGTTTCAGGCACGGAAGGCGGCGGTGCTGGAGGAATGCGAACTCGCGCCGCAGGTCTTCGCGGTGGTGTCGCCGCGGTTGGAGCAGTTCATGCAGCCGTTCGTCGATAACTTGGTGCGCAAGGAACAAGTCGGTCATGCGCTGACTTTCGTCCGAGGATTGCTGTCGGACTTGGAGCATCGGAATGTCGAGTCGATCGCCTATCGATTCGGTCAAGAGCGGATGCCGTTGCAGTGGTTCATGGGCGTGTCGAAGTGGGACGACCAGCCGCTGCGCGCCGAGTTATCGCGACAGATCGCGCGCGACCTGGGCGACCCCGACGGCGTGCTGGTGTTCGATCCCTCGGCCTTTCCTAAATCGGGCCGCGAGTCGGTCGGCGTCACGCGGCAATGGTGCGGGCGATTGGGCAAAGTTGACAACTGCCAGGTGGCGATCTACCTCGGCTATGTCTCGCGACACGAGCACGCGCTCGTGGACTCGCGCTTGTACTTGCCCAAGGAGTGGACGAAGGACAAAGCGCGGATGAAGAAAGCCGGCGTGCCCAAGGGAACCAAGTATCGGACGCGGCATCAACTGGCGCTCGAGATGCTCGACCAACACGGCGCGAAATTGCCGCATCGCTGGATCACAGGCGACGACGAAATGGGCCGTCCGTACTGGTTTCGCAGGGATTTGCAGCAGCGCGGCGAACAATACTTGCTGGCCGTGCCATCGAACACGCTCGTCCGCGATCTGGAAGTCGAACCGCCGGCAGGCAGTGGAAAAGGACGTCCGCCGGCACGCTCCTGGGTGCGCGCCGACCAGTGGCTCGCGGCGCAACCGGCGACGGCTTGGACCGCGCTCGACGTGCGCGACGGCGCAAAAGGGCCGCTGCTCGTCGAGTGCTTGAAGCGGCGCGTCGCGGCCCGCACCGACGACCGGCAACAAGCGCCGGACGAAGTGCTCGTCGTGATCCGTTACAGGGACCGCGACGACCAGCGCGTGGTCAAGACGGATTACTATTTGTCCAACGCCGCCGCCGAAACTTCGTTGATGGAGTTCGCCCGCGCGGCCAAGGCGGAGCATCGCATTGAAGAGTGCCTGCGGCGCTGCAAGAGCGAAGCGGGACTCGGAGACTATGAAGTGCGCCACTGGACCGGCTGGCAACATCATCAGACGCTCGCGTTGGTGGCCACGTGGTTCCTGGTGAGCGAAACGCGACGGGGAAAAAAAATGGACACCGGCCATCACGCTCCCGCAGATCAAGGCGGGCATCGCACAGATCTTGCATCGCGCGTACCGATGCGATTCGCAATCCAACATCGAGCGCGAACGACAAGTGCGTTTACGACGCAACGAATTGGCGCGTTTGTACCACTGGCAGCAACGTAAACGCTTGGCACCCTTGAACATCGGCAAACGAAACATCTAAAACAGTCGAACTAGCCCAGCGCTGTCGCCTTTCGATTTCACGCTAGTTTTTTCGTCTTCCCCGCTACAGCCGCACCTCCGCCCACGGGCGCCCCCGCGCCGCCCGCCCTCGCACCACCGTCACCCGTACCCGCCGCGACTCGCTCCCCTCTCCCGTCCCCACCGGATCCACCCGCAGCCGCGCCTCCGCCCACGACGGCCGCCGTTCCGCCCCACCCCCTCGCACCAACAGCCCCACCCCGCCCCCCGCTTCCACCGCCAGTTGCAGCCGCCGGTACAAATGGTCTCCCAAGTCCCCCGGCCAGGCCAATACCGCCCCCGCCGCAGGCGACCGCAAAGCCTGCACCAAGGCCCAGTTTTCATCCCGCGCATTCCCCGGTCGCACCACCAGCAGCCGATCCAGCGAAATCCCCCACGCCGCCGCCGCCAACGGATAAAACGTCCGCCGCGCGTCGATCACCACCAGGTGCTCCCCCCTGCCGCACGCCTCCCGCGCCGCCCTCAACGCCAGCGACGTGGCCCCGCTCCCCGGCTCGGCCGCCAGCCACTCCACCAGTCCCCCGCGCGAAAATCCCCCCTGCGGCAGCAGTCCGTCCACCGCCGCATACCCACTGGAAACCACCCCTCGCACCCGCCGCCGCGCGGTCTCCAACGCCTGCACCCGTTCCGCCAGTTCTTGCACAATCCCCGCAGGCGCTTGCGACATCAGCCTTCTCCCGCGGCATTCCCGGACCCAACCGTTGGCGGCAACCCGTGCTAGCAGACGCTTAAATGTACATATGTACCCTTATTCCGGCAAGAGCATTTTCCTCCCACCCGGCCAAAAAAACTCCAGGCCCGTCGAAAACCGCCGTCCAACCCAGCGCGAAAATCCCCGGCGGACGCATAAGAGAACGTCCCCCAGAACAGCACCGTCCCCCAAAACAGCACTACTGACAAGAAGCCCCGCCCAAGAGGTTCCGCACCAACAGGTTACGGCCGAAGAAGTTGTGGCCTAAGAAAGCGGCCCAAGAAGCACCGACCAGGAAATCCTGCCCAAGAAGCCCCCCACCCACCACTCTGCCGCCACCCCCTACCGGATCCCCAAATTCCGCTCCACCTGCCGACCCTCCGCCGACAGACTGGTGATCCCGCTCCCACCCTGCGCCGGACGATTCTTCTCCCCCCAGCTTTTCATATCATCCCGGAAATTCGTCTCTTCCGACTGCAGCATGGAGCAACCACCCGGCGACGCTAGCAAAAGCGCCCCTAGGAACGCGGACCAAAAACGCCGGGACCGGAAAGACATCGCGGAATCAAGCTCGATTGAACCGGGGGAAGAAAACCGCCGGAACTGTCGCAAAACCCTCCAACCCTGTCCAGACCGATTTACACAAATTTCAACCGTTCTCTCGCTCGCCCCCCGCCAATCATTCCGCTCTCTGTCCCGCCCGAATTTGCGTCGAAGAAACATCCACTCGAAACTCGCTCTCGCCCACCCCTTCGCACAAAGCCAACAACCGCGGCGGCAACGAGATATCCCCCACCGACCGGAACCGCCCCTCCCCATCCACCCGGCCAAACGCCAGAAACCGGCATCCCCGCTCCGCCAACCGCCCAATCGCCGCCGCGGAAGCCACCGGGTCGTCTCCGTAATACCGCGGGTCGGCGATCCGCTCCAAAGTATCCAACCCCACCACGAACGTGCTCTGCGGAAACAGTCGGGACTTCTCCTCAAACGTCGGCGCCGCCGTAAACCACAGCGTCTCCTCCTCCGCGAACTGCCTCGCCCGGTCCTCCATCTCCACAAAATCCAACGGAGGCTTGTCCACGTTGTGGATCGAAATCTCAAACTCCACTCCCCGCCCTGCCCGCTCCGCCGCGATCGCCGCCATCCGCCGGTGTCCCTCGTGCAGCGGATCAAACGCCCCGGGAAACACCATCCGCCGCACCCCGTCCGGCAAAATCGGCGTCGCCCCCACCCCCACCTGCTTCCGCTCCCCCAACAACAGCGCCCGCCAGGCGTCCGGCGCTTCCATCCGCCTCCTCGCGGGACTCTCCCCCGCCAGCAACCTTAACGCCCCCCCCGCGCCACCCCCGATCGCCCCCCCC
>JALHPA010000512.1 GCA_022842745.1 Pirellulales bacterium | reverse complement strand
CCCTCGAAAAACTGGAGAAGCTGTGCAGTCTGGACAGCGATATGCTTTTGGAGGTCGATGGCGGTGTAAACCGGCATACGATTGCCGCGTGCGCCCGCGCCGGAGCGAATGGGTTCGTCGCCGGCTCTGCGATTTTTGGACAGCCGGACTACGGCGCTGCGCTACGCCAGCTTGAAAGTTTGGCGAGCGCGCCCTCGGCTGTTATCAGGTAAACCAGGAGGTAAACAACTTCGAACATGGTGCATATCGTTTTGATTCGGCCGGGATCGACAGAATTCGACGTGCAAGGCCGAATCCAGGGCAACCTGGACATTCCCTTGTGCGACGCGGGCATGCAAGAGGTGGAAGCGGCTATTGAAAACCTGCGAAACCGATCGTTGGGGGCGATTTATTGCTGTCCCTCGGAAGCGTCCGTCGCGACCGCCAAGGCGCTCGCCGCCGGACTCGGGATCAAGTTCAAACCGGTCGAGAACCTTCGCAACGTCGATCAAGGTCTCTGGCAGGGAATGCTGATCGACGAAGTCAAGCACAAGCAGCCCAAGGTGTACCGCCAATGGCAGGAACATCCGGAGTGCGTTTGCCCGCCGGATGGGGAAATGCTCAGCGACGCTGCCGAGCGGGTGCAAGACGCGCTGGAGAAAGTCATCAAAAAGCACCGGGGCGGCGCGGTCGGCTTGGTGGTCCCCGAGCCATTGGCCAGCGTCGTGGCCAATTTGCTCAAAGGAGGAGAATTGAAGGACCTCTGGGACGCGCCGAACGGCTGCCGCTGTTGCCAAGAGTTTGACGTTCAGCCCACAATGTGGCGATCGGAACTGAGCTTTCAATCCACCCCTGTGAATCCATCGACCGGCGGGTGAATCATGGTCCGCGCGGCCCATCGCCGCGAGCAACGAATATTTTTTAGCGAACGAACCACCGGCCCGAAGGGAATGCAGGGCCTTACCCCTTTCGACACGGTACTATGGCCAGCGGCAAAGTCGAAGATTCCGCTCCTCCCATCCCCCCCAGCATGAAGCGGCAGAAGCGGGGTGTCCCGGAGGGTTTGTTCCAGCAGTGCCCTGGCTGCCAAGGGACCATCTTTCGCAAGGCCGCCGAGCAACGGCTGAATACCTGCCCCGAGTGCGACTACCACTGGTACGTCTCCGCCCCCCAGCGCATTCGGCAGGTGCTCGACGAGGGAACCTTCGAAGAGTGGGATCCCGATCTAATGCCGGTCGATCCCCTCGGCTTCGCCGACCAGAAACCCTACGCCGAACGCCTCGCCGCGGAGCAGAAGCGGACGGGCATGCGGGACGCCGCGCTCGTCGGCGGCGGCATGATTCGCGCCCGCCGGGTCGCCTTCGGCGTGACCGATTCGGCCTTCATCATGGGCAGCATGGGTTCGGTCGTCGGTGAAAAACTGACCCGCTTGGTCGAGCGCGCCACCGCGCACAGTCTGCCTTTAATCATCATCAGCGGTTCTGGCGGCGGCGCCCGCATGCACGAGGGAATTCTCTCCCTGATGCAAATGGCAAAGGTCTCCGCCGCCTTGGCCAGGTATCACGAATCCGGCGGCCTGTTTATCTCGGTCCTCACCAATCCCACCATGGGGGGCGTCGCCGCCAGTTTCGCCTCCCTGGGAGACCTCTGCTTCGCCGAACCCAAAGCGTTGATCGGCTTCGCCGGGCCCCGTACCATCAAAGCCACCATCCGCATCGAGCTCCCCAAGGGTTTTCAAACCAGCGAGTTCCTCTTGGAGCACGGCTTCATCGACCGCATCGTCCGGCGCGAGAACCTGAAAAGCGAAATTGCCCGCGCAATCGACTATTGCGGCAAGTGATCAGCCGGCATGCGCGGCTTATCCCCTTGTCCAGCAAGACGAACACCCCTTGAATCTCCAGCGATCGCATGCCCCCACCATCCTCCGCCGCCGACGTGGTCCCCGCCGCGGAGGACGAACGGCCTGATTTTCTCGTTCGGCTGGGAATTCTGCTCCCCTGCACCGTGGAAGACGTCGAGGCGGCCTATCGCGCCAAAGCGATGCTGGCCCATCCCGACCGGGGCGGCGCCACGGAAACGTTCCTGCAGTTGCAAACCGACTACGAGCGGGCCAGCGAATACGCCAAATTCCAAACCAGCCGCCGCGGCTGGCTGGCGGCCAATATCGAGCGCTACGCCGAACAAGAGCAGGTGGTGGCCGAGATCGGCCGCCTCGGCGGCAGCGTCGAGATGCAAACCATCGACTGGGTCGCGCGCGATCTGGGTCCGGACTTCGCCCAAGTGCTCGACCGCGTGGTCGCCATTCGTTTGACCGGTCCCGCCATCGACCACTCGTCGGTTCAGATGCTTGCGCGACACAGCAGTTGCCTCGGCGCCTTAAAGCGGCTCGATCTCTCGCAAAGCCGCATCGGCAACGGCAGCCTCGAGGCCCTCAAGTCCCTCTCCGGCCTTCAAGAGCTGGATCTCCAAGGCACGTTCGTCAGCGATCGCGGCGTTCAAACGCTCGCCTCCATGTCCGGATTGCGCCGCGTCGGATTGGCGCACAGCTTCGTTACCTGGTGGGGCGCGCTGCGCCTGCGGAGCAAGCGCCCCGACCTGACGGTCCAAATGCGCTGCCCCAAACAGCACCCGGCACGCGCCGCCCGTCGCTCGTACCGCTGGATGTTCAACCTGCTGTTGCTGTATTTCGCGGCGATGGTGACGGCCACCCATATTCCCTTAAGCGGCGTCAACCTCCCCTCGCCCAAATTCGGCCTGGTGCCGTTGGACAAGCTGGCCCATGTCGGCCTCTATGCCGGGCTGGCGTTCCTCGCCTCCTGGGTGCTGGCCCTGCGAAATCCCGACCAAACGTCCCACCGCCTCGGCGTCCCCGGCATCAAGCTCTTGCTCCTCTGGCTCCTGCTCGGCGCGTGGGCGATTTTCGACGAAGTCACCCAGCCCCTCACCAATCGCACCTACGACACCTACGACCTGCTCGCCGACGCCGTCGGCGCGACTCTCGGAATCGCCCTCTTCGCCGCAATCCAATTCATCCGCCTCCGCCCCTTTCAGCAGTCGCCTAGAGCCATTCCGTTGCCACGGTAGACCGCTCCGCCGCGGACCTGCGGGGACAAAAGCCCTGGGCCGGACCTGCTGACGCAGGCGAACGTCGCGGGCGTGGTGGCCAGGTGGTGCTCTTCCTCTACGATGCCCACGGCGGCATGCGGGAGTCCAGCCCAGCGAGTAGCGGCCGATCAGATGAGGCTTGACTCGCAATTCTCAATCGGTTCATTGATTGCGGTTATCGGCAGAGTTTAGGACAGGAGTGGTATGATGGCGAAGGAAATAATAAAAGTAGATGGCGGAAGAATCGAACGAAGGTTCTTTCAAAACGGCATCGTCAGTAGCGAGGTCACTTATATTGGCGAGCACATACAAGGCGTCACCCGTAAATGGCATGACAATGGCGTGCTGAAGAGCGAAGTGCCTATGCTCGAATCACGGCGGCACGGCGTCGTGCGCGAGTGGAATTCCAGAGGTGAGCTCCTGGGTGAGTGTGAGTTCGCGCATGGCACTGGAACCCATCGCAGTTGGTACGAGAATGGACGTATAAAGTCCGAGGGTTCGATGCGGGATGGCATCCCGTGTGGGCGTCTACGAAGTTGGGACGAGGATGGAGAACTACTCGTTGAGCAATTTATCG
>JALHPA010000511.1 GCA_022842745.1 Pirellulales bacterium | reverse complement strand
ACGTCCGCCCAAAACGGTTCAAATCGTTGACGTAGTACCCCCCCAGATACACCTGCAAGGAGTTGAACACGTCCGTCAACTCCACCTGCAACTGCTTGGCGCGCACGCGGTCGATATCCGCGTACAACTGCGGCGTGCTGGCCCGAAACGAGTTGAATAGCCCCACCAGCCCCGGCGTTCCGTTCCCCTGCGCCGCGACTTCGTCCGCCTGCCCCTGCAAAATGTCCAGACCGTTGTCCCCCCGGTCCTCGATCATCAGCCGAAAACCTCCGGCGTTCCCCAGCCCATCCACCGCCGGCGCGCCGAAGATTGCCACCTGACCTTGTTCTATCTCCTCGTACATCCGCCGCCGCAAGCCCTCCGCGATCCGCTCCGAATACAGGGCAGGCGCGTGCCGATCGTGAAACGGATCCAGCACGATAAACATCGAGGCGAAGTTCGAGCTTACGGCATTGAGCAAAATCGACTGCCCCACGATCGATACAGTGTGGGCCACCCCTTCGGTCTCTTGCGCGATCGCCTCCACCTGCCGCGTCACCTCGATCGTCCGTTCCTGAGAGGCCGAATCCGGAAGCTGGATGTTGACCAGCAGATACCCCTTATCCTGGCTCGGAATGAATCCCCCCGGCACGCGCATGAACCCAAACGCCGTCAAACCCAACAAGCCCACGTAGATCAGCAGCACGATCGCACTGAACCGCATCGCTCGGCCCACCAGCCGGCCGTACGCCCGCGTGATCGCGTCAAACACCCGGTTGAATCCCCGAAACGCCGATCCCAATACCGCGTTTACCGGCCCACTCAAGAACCACCCTGCGACCAATCCCGGCAGCCACAATCCGGCCGTCCACAGCCAGACCTGCCATCCCCCCTCGTTCCAGGGCCGCGCTCCGAGTTCCGCCAACCCCAGCCGATCCCCCAGCACCGCTCCCAGCGCCAAGGAGGAGAGCCACCCAAACAACAGCATCACCCCCCACCACGGCAGCGCCTCCGCCCCCTCCATGTGTCCGTGTTCATTCACCCGGCGGTTCTTGAAAATCGCCGCCGCCCTCGCCGGAGTCATCGTGAGCGCGTTCACCGCCGACAGAATCATCGAGGCGGCGATCGTCAGGGCGAATTGCCGGTAAAATTGCCCGGTGATATCGCTCAAGAATGCGCTGGGCAAAAATACGGAGCTGAGCACCAGCGTGATCGCGATCACCGGCCCGGTGATCTCGTTCATGGCCTCGATCGTCGCCTCCCGGACCGGCAATCCCTTCGCCAGCCACCGCTCGATGTTCTCGAGCACCACGATCGCGTCGTCCACCACGATCCCAATCGCCAGCACCAGCCCGAACAGCGTCAGATTGTTGAGCGTAAAGCCCATCAGGTACATGATCGCGAAGGTGCCGATCAGCGACACTCCGACGTCGATCAAGGGCAGCATTACCGCCTTCCAATCTTGCAGGAACAGCAGCACCACGATCGCCACCAGGATCACCGCGTCCCGTAGCGTCACAAACACCTCGTGGACCGACTCCGTCACGAACGGCGTCGTGTCGTACACGATTGCGTACTTCAGACCCTGCGGAAACCGCGGCCCCAGCTCCTCCATCTTGCGGTATACCCGCTCGGCCGTTTCCAGCGCGTTCGATCCCGGCAACTGGAAGATCGCCAATCCCGTCGAGGGGGCCCCGTCCAGTTGGCAGATCGTGTCCTGGTTTTTTGCCCCCAACTCCACCCGCGCCACCTCTCCCAGCCGCACCACCTCGCCATCTTCCCCCGTCTTCAGCACGATCCCCTCGAACTGCTCCGTCTCCCGCAACCGCCCGAGCGTCGTCAGCGTGTACTGAAACTGCTGCCCGCTGGGGGCCGGCGGACGTCCGATCTGCCCTGCGGCCACCTGCACGTTCTGCTCCCGCAGCGCCTGTACCACATCCCCGGCGTCCATTTTTCGCGCCGCCAGCTTCGTCGGGTCCACCCATACCCGCATGCTGTAATCCTGCTGCCCGAACAGCGTCACGTCCCCCACCCCCGTCAGCCGCGCCAGCTCGTCTCGAATCTGGATCGTCGCGTAATTCGAGACGAACAATTGGGAGTGGAACGGCCGGCTGGTCGCGGGGTTCGTCTCGGCGTACAGGTTCACCACCAGCAGCACGCTGGGCGACCGCTTCTTGACCACCACCCCCGTTCCCTTGACCGCGTCCGGCAGCCGCGGCATCGCCTGCGACACGCGGTTCTGCACCAGCACCTGCGCCATGTCCAGGTTCGTCCCCAGTGCAAACGTCACCGACAGGTTGTACGTCCCGTCGTTGGCGCACTGCGACGACATGTACAGCATCCCCTCGACGCCGTTCACTTCTTGCTCGATTGGCGCCGCCACCGTGTCCGAGACGACGGTCGCGCTGGCCCCGGAATACTGGCAGGTCACCTGCACCGTCGGCGGCGTGATCTCCGGATACTGGGCGACCGGCAGAATCTGCTGCGCCGCCAGGCCCGCCATCACGATCACGATCGAGATCACCCACGCCAGAACCGGGCGGTCGATAAAGAAGCGGGCCATGCCAGTACCGTCCAGTTCCCTTTCCGCGAGCCGCTTTCCAGCCCGATCGCGTGCCACAACGCCCCACTACCCGCCTGCTCACTCATTCACTTACTGCCGCTCTCGCTTGCCGACTCGGCCCCGGGTTTCTTTATCTCCCCGTTCCCGGCGGCCCCTTCCGTCCCGGCGTTCTTTGACGCACTTTCTTGTGGTTGGGGATCCGCCGCCAAGGGCTTTGGCGCTACCTTTACCCCCGCTCGCACGCGCTGCAAGCCGTCCACGATCACCCGTTCGTTCCCCTCCAGGCCCTTGGCGATGATCCGTAGATCTCCCTGTGCCCGCCCCAGCGTTACTCCCCGATACTCCACGTCATCCTTGCCATTGACCACGAAAACGAACTTTTGCCCCTGCATCGTCCCGATCGCCCGCTCTGGCACGGCCAACGCCGTGTAGGGTCGCCCCTCCGGCATCCGCAGCCGGACGTGATACCCCGGCGACAGCGTCTCCTTCTTGTTGTCGAACCGTGCCCGCACTTTCAACGTTCCGGTCCCCTGGTTCAGCGTGTTGTCGATAAAATCGATCACCCCTTCATACGGATACCCCTCGTCGCTATCCAACCCCAGGTAAATCTTCACCTCCTTCTCGCGTGCCGAGTCCACTTCTCCCGCTGCGATCCGCCGGCGAATCCGCTGCACCGTCCGCTCGTCCACGTCGAAGTAGGCGTAAATCGGGTCCATCGCCACGATCGTCGTCAGCGCCGTAATATTGGCCGACACCAAATTCCCCTCGTCCACCATCGTCCGGCTCACCCGTCCGCTGATCGGCGATTTAATCCCCGTAAAGCGGAAATTCAAATCCGCCTGCTCGACGGCCGCCTGCCGTGCCCGCACTTCGGCGATCGCTTCGCTCCGGTCCCCCACCACCTTGTCGTAGTCCTCCTTGGAAATGTTCCGCTCCGGCAGCAGCTTTTCCGCGCGGGCTAGATCGAGGTCCAGCCGCTTCACGCGGGCTTCCGCCCGCCCCAACTGCGCCCGCGCCTCCTGCAAAATGGCCTCGTAGGGCCGCGGATCGATCAGGAATAATGGGTCCCCTTCCTTGACGTCGTGTCCATCCTTGAAGAAAACTCTGGTCAAATACCCCGTG
>JALHPA010000510.1 GCA_022842745.1 Pirellulales bacterium | reverse complement strand
CCGAGCGCCTGCCGCAGCAGTCCCAAGACGATGATGATGCGCACAAAACAGGTCGTCATCAGCAAGATGGCCGGCGCGAGGCTGATCACCGTCAGCAGCAGCATGATCTGCAATGCCGACCCCACTCCCTCCGGGCTAGTCCAGGCCGCCGGACCGCCGGACAATCCTCCTGGCAACTCCAGCTTGGCCGTAGTGTTGGGCCGATCTTGAGCCGTCGCGGGCGATGCCGTCACCGCAGCTACGAATACAACTCCCAGCAGGACCGCTGCGTGGGCCAAGCGGCGGGCCGCAGACCGACAGCGTGGGCAGGGCTTAGACATTGGTTTCCTCCGAGGGACGGCGTCGCCCAAAAAGCCCCGCCATTCCTCCCCGCCGCGCCGTCGGAGCGTTTGTGGAGGATTCCCGGACGAAATCCCCAAGCACTCCGCGAAACGAAGCGCTCGAGCTGGTGGGGGCCGCGGAGTGACAAAGCCCCGCCAACCGCTCCACCTCGGTCGGCTCCGTAATTTCCGCGATCGATTCGACCCCGGCTGGCGATACCGCCACCAGGACCAGCTTGTGGCCAAATCGCAGCAAGTGCATTTGTTGTTTCGCCGCCAAGGGCGCCCGGCCCAATACCTCGACCACCTCGGCGCTCAAGGGGCGCAGACGCCTTGGCAAGCCGCGCCGCAACATCCACGCAGCGAGCAGGAACAGCCCTAACACCAGTCCCAAGCTGGCCGCAACGGACCATAGCGCGCTCGAAGTCGACGAACCGTTGCCTGTTCGCGCGTCGGCGGGCCGTTCCAGCAACCGCGGCGACTCTTCGCGACCAAGCGGGATCGACTTCGAGGTTGCTGGACGGCTGATCTCCGCACCGGCGGTTAACGATCGTTCGTCGGTCTGTTCATAGGTAGCAGGCGCGACGTGCGAATCGATCGGCCGCGACATGTCCTCGCGAGAAATCGTGGCGTGCGGGGGCCTTCCATTATTCCCTACGGAATCCTGCGGCCGCGACGGAAACACTTCTTCGGCCAATACAGGACCAGCGGCCGCGATGCACAAGAGCGCCGCAGCGAGAATTCGGGTCTGGCTCATCCGGTAGCCCATCGATCGCTCCCTGCCCGCTAGGCGGCTGCGCTTGCGCCCGCCACCAACTCCGCCACGCGCACGCAGAAATTATCGTTCAAAATCAGCACTTCGCCCCGTGCGATCAACCGTCCGTTGACGTAGATGTCGACCGGGTCCCCTGCCAAACGATCGAGCGCCACGACCGCTCCCTTGCTCAGCTTGAGCACGTCTTCCAGATACATGTGCGTCCGTCCCAGCTCGATTTTCAGATCCAGCTCGACGTCCCGCAGCAAGTCCAAAGTGGCGTTCTCGCTGGATGCCGACGCGCCCGCAAAATCCACCAGCTTGAACGGGGCCACGCCGGGGGGCAGCGGCTGATTCGACGCCACCGAGGCCAATGCCTGCTCCGCCTGATCGAAGAGAAAATCCACGTCGGCTGGAGCCACGCCAGACGACGAACGGACGTCGCCGGTCGGAGTGGCTCGCGGCGGCGTCGCGCTTGCTGGCTTGGACTTGGGTGCGGCCCCCTGTTTGAGCAGGGCTTCGATTTCGTCCTGACCGAGCGTGACGTTGGCGTCGTCGGCCTTGGGAGCGGGGTTTGCGCTGACTGAGGCTGCCGGCGGAGTGGTGGCGGTCTCGCTCGACTTGGCTTGCGCCAGGAGCTTCTCGATTTCGTCCTGGCCAATTTGTTCCAATTCGCCGGCCATCTGCCGTGACTCCTGTCGACGCGCCGGGAAAATCCGGCGGAACTGGGGCCAGGGCCGCGACCGATCGCCGGTCGACAACGCGATTCCGACCTAAGCCCGGCGACGCGCGGACCATCAGATCGGCCGATATTCTTTGTCTCCGACGAGGCGGAGACGATCCCCAGCGGGGGGAACTGTACTCGATCGGCTACTGCTGTACCACGGCAAAATCGCTGAAGATAACTTCCTTGAGAAGCGGTCCGCCAAGCAGAGAGTTGGTTTTGGCCAGGATTTGCCGCTTGATAAATCCCAGGGAGGGGTCGGCGAGGTCCGACATTTGGGAATTGCGGATAATGACGATGACCTGGTCGCGAAAGCGGTGCTTGTTCTTTTTGAGCAGCTTGCCAAACTTGCTGGTGTCCTCCGGCTCCGCCGCTTTATCCTTTTTGCCGTGTTCGTCGCCGTGGGCCGCTTCCGCCTCGGCGTGGACGTCCTCCTCGTCCACTAGCACCGCCCCGTAGAGGTGAAAATCGATAAGCACGGTGGCGTTGGACGTCGGATCGACGGAGGTAATGCTGAACTTGCCCAGATCCACCTCGCGCCGCTCGCCGTGCGGGTTCTCTTCGCTGGCGGCTTCGCCGTGGCCGGCGTCCTTTCCATGCCCCTTGGCTTCCGTTTTGCTTTGGGCCGCGGCGTCTCCGCCGGACGAAAACAAAAAGAAGTAGGCGAGTCCGCATTGGAGAAGGACGATGACCGCGACGATGATTCCGACCTTCAGTTTGCCCGAGAGACCCTTTTTCGCCGGGGCGTCTCCCTCTTTGGCCGGTGCTGCGGCATGACTGGACATGGATGTCCCCCGTGAAAAATTCCTGGTGCGCGCCGAATATGGCCGCGCGTCGACCGGACGCACAAAATCGGCCCGGCGGCGTCTTGCGCCGCTCAAATCTAGCTTGCCAACACACGACTGCGAGAGCGTCGCCGGAATGCAAGCATCCCGCCGCCAGGAGAGCGGCGACAATTGCGGCGCGGAGGGGCCAGTCGGAGCGATTGTGCCGGATCCGCCAATTTTCGGCCCTAAGAGGCTCGCAGCCCGCCACGATGCGAGCGCCCGGGGGGCAAGAGCCATTTGCTGCGCTGATAGTCGACCGCTTTTTGCATGACCTCGTCGAGCGAGTCGAGGACGACGATGCGCTCGCCGGTGGTGAGGGTGACGTAGGTGTCCGGCAACGACTCGACCGAACGGATATGCTCCGCGTTCAATAGAAACGGCTCGCCGGTCAGTTTGTGCAGTTTGATCATACGGCCTTTGGGTCGCGTGCCCGCCCCACCAGCAGCCCCACCCCGCGCCGGCCGCGCTTACCGGCGGAGATTGAGCAATTCATCCAACAGTTCCTGCGACGTGGTGACGACGCGGGTGTTTCCGCGGTATTGGGTGGAGGCCAGGATCAGGTCGATCAGATTCTTGCCGATGTCGGTGTTGGACAGCTCCGTGGCGCCGGCGATGATGGAGCCGATGCCCTGCTCGCTGGGATTGCCTTCGATCGGCAAGCCCGAGTTGACGCCGCTGGAAAAGAGGTTTTCGCCGCGCTGCTCGAGACCGGCCGGGTTGGCGAAGCGGGCCAGGCGGATTTGGCCCAGGTCGCGGGTGACGCCGTTGGTGAACACGCCCCGGATCGTGCCGTCTTCACCGACGATGAAGCTCGATAGCGTGCCTGCGGCGGAGCCGTCCTGGCGGGTGGCGACCAGGGTAGCGTTGTTCGACGCCAGGCCGGAGAGCTCGCTGAAATCCAGGGTAAACTCCAGGGGTTTGACCGACGCCACGTTGAAGCGATCGATCGAGACGGTGTCGTTGGTGACGTCGGTGACGTTACCCAGACCGTCAAAGCGGATCAATCCGGTACCGACCTTGATCTTTACGCCGGTCTGCG
>JALHPA010000509.1 GCA_022842745.1 Pirellulales bacterium | reverse complement strand
CGGCCAAGCCAGACGGCGGCGAATCCGCGACCGGCGAGGGAAGCTTCGCCGCAGCCAACGCAGGAGCGCGCGACGGCCATGAACCGATTCGCGGAACAGCGGCGGACGTCGGTTTTTGGCATGCCGCCGACGACGCCGGACGAGGAGGAGGCGGGACGGGTGCCAACGCTGGCGCGGCGGTCGTCACTGTTGGGAGGAATGGCGACGATGCGGCGGAATGAGCCGGCGGAAGAAGAAGGGGCTGGAGCGGGCATCGCGGACATGCCCGAGAGTGGGGCACCGATTGGGGCAACAAGCAAAACGGCGACCAGCAAAACCCCGAACAGCAAAACGGCGATGACGGCGGAGCAACACCTGCGGAACAAGCTGACCGCCGCGCGGCAGCCGACGACCTTTAGCCGATCGCAGGACTCGACCGCGGGGGGTGGGCCCGGGGAAACATCACCGGCGACTGGGGGAGCAAACGCATTTGCGTCTCGCCGCTGGGAATCGTCAGAGAATGCCCAGGAAATGGTCAATCCGCTGGTGAAATCCGAGAAATCCGAGCCGCCGGTCGACCGAGCGATCGGCGACCCGACGTCGCGGAAAATCGCCGAGGCGACCCGGACGATCCGGATGGACGCCCACGGCGCCAACGGTTCGTCGAGGCGCGGGTTTGGAACCGATGGACCGATTGCGCGGACGGCGTCCGCGGCGAAACTCCCGGAGAAAACAGGAGCGGCGCCCGGCGGGAATGGTGAAGTGCTGATCGCAAGGGCAGGGCCGCAGATCCAGGTGGAAACGACCGGTCCGAAGACAATTTCGGTTGGAAAAGAAGCGACATACACAGTACACGTGGCGAACAGCGGCGACGTGGCGGCTCAGGACGTGACGGTGAGCATTCAGGTTCCGGAATGGGCGGAGATTGTTTCGAGCAAAGGAACCGTCGGGACGACCGAGTCCGCGGCTAGCGCCATCGAACCGGCGGCGAACGAAGCGGCCGGAACGGCGGGGGGTCGTCCCGTGCAATGGCATTTGCCGCGGATCGAACCGCGGGGCAAAGAGCAATTGACGCTGACGATCATTCCACGCCAGAGCCGGCCATTCGATCTGGCCGTGCAATGGACCGTGACGCCGATCTCCTCGCAAGCGCGGGTCGAAGTGCAGGAGCCGAAGTTGGAGGTGGCGCTCAGCGGTCCCGAGGAGGTGCTATTTGGCCAGACGAAAATTTACAAACTGACGCTATCGAACCCCGGTACCGGGGACGCGGACAACGTGATCATTCAGTTGTCGCCGCTGGGTGACGTGGCGGGGCCAATGACAAAGCACCAAATGGGGTCGATCGCGGCGGGCGCAAGCAAGGCCGTGGAGATCGAACTGACCGCGCGGCAAGCGGGCAAGGTGACGATTCAGACGATCGCCACGGCGGACGGAGGGCTGCATTGCGAGGCGAAGGAAGAGGTGCTGGTGCGGCGGGCGGAGCTGGCGGTTACGGCCAGTGGGGCGAAAACGAAATATGCCGGAACCGTGGCCACGTACCAGGTGGAAGTCAACAACCCGGGCAACGCGGCCGCCGAGAACGTCCAAGTGGTGGCGACGTTGCCAATGGGGGCGAAATTCGTCAGCGCGACCGGCGGAGGACAAGCGGCAACGGCGGGGCAGACTGAAACCAGCGAGGGAACCAAGGTGGCATGGACCCTCCCGTCGCTCAAAGCGGGCGGCGATGCGCGGTTTGAGGTGAAGTGTGTATTGAGCGTCCCGGGAGCCAACCGGCTGGAGGTGGCGTCGACAGCGGCCCAGGAACTGGCCGCGAGCGAGTCGGTCACGACGCAAGTCGAGGCGTTAGCGGACTTGAAGCTGGAAGTCGTCGATCCGAAGGGACCGGCGGCGGTGGGGGAGGAGATCGCCTACGAAGTGAGGATTCGCAACCGCGGGAGCAAGGCCGCCGAAAAAGTCGAGGTGGCCGGGTACTTCAGCGAGGGGATTGAACCGGTGGCGGCGACGGGAAACGCTAACGAGATCACCGCGGGACAGGTGGTGTTTCAACCGCTGCTGTCGATTGCGCCGGGTGGCGAGGCGACGTTCAAGATCAAAGCCCGGGCCGATCGGGAGGGGCAGCACGTGTTCCGGGCGGAGGTGCGATGCGGATCGCTGGGAAGCAAGCTGGTTTCAGAGCAGACGACGCTGTTCTATGGAGATGAGTCCAAATCGGGCGAATCGAAGCACGTGCATGGATCACCCGCGAGAGACGAGAGGTCGCCAAGCGCCAAGGAGGTGGCGGCGACCGCGGAGGAAACATCGCCAAGCGACGCCACCGCCGAAGGTACGGCGGACGGCTCGACCGAGCGGTAACTACTTATTGGCGGGATGCAGCGAGAAGACGGCTTCGATGCTATCCAGCTCCAAAGCGGCGGCGAGGGCAGTCTGTTGCTGCGTATCGCGTGCCTGCGCCAGGATGGCGTCGTAATCCGGGGAGTTGACGGACCGGATATCGAATAGCTGGGTTGAGTCGGCCCATTCGTTTTTGCAGGCCAGGACAAAGTCGATAACGCCGTCGACGTCCAGGCCGTAGGTCTTATCGAGCAATTTGCGAATCGGCAGAAAGCCCGATTCATTTGGGGTCAGGATGGCTTGGGCAACGCGATCGGCGGCCCAAACTTCGGCCGAGAGCGGCTCGTCATCTGGCTGGTCGATGTGATGCCGAAGGGCACTCTCCACCAGGGCCGGGGGAAATCCGAGCGACTCCAAAAAGCATGCGCTGAGCTCGGGGTGGGTGCAGCCGAGGGCGGCCTGTTCGGCACGTAGAAGTTCGGGGCCGTGCTCGAAAGCGTCGACCAGCGGGGCGTACGCCGCGGGGTCGGCCTGAGCGAAGATCAACTGGCCGATGTCGGCCACCAGGCCGGCGACATGGGCCTCATTGGGATCGACTTCGCGGCGGATTCTGGCGAGATTCTTGGCGGCAGCGACCATCAGAAGCGTGCGGCGCCAATAACTTTCGTAAAGCTGGCCGGCCACTCCTTTCGATAGCCCAGACGACAGGCTGAAGCTGGTCGAAAGCAACCGAAGCGAGCGACGTCCCAGGAACGAGACCGCCATGCGCAAGCTGACGACCTTCTGACGGAGGCCGAATTGCGGCGAGTTGACGATGCGGAGCAGCTTTGTGGTGAGGGCGGGATCGCGGTCGAGACAGGCAACCAGTTCGTCCATGGCGTAATCCTCGTCGCCGGTGATGCGGAGGATTTCTAAGGCCACCTGCGGCAGCGTGTTGAGCTGGCGGACCCGACCGATCCAGCGGAGAGCTTCGGCGCGCGACATGCCAATGGAACCTCAGGAGAGGCAGTGAATTGGGCGGCGGAACCAACGGGGACTCGAACAAATCTAGCGTGAGAAACGGCGCGGCGAGACGCTGGATCGGTACAAGCCAGCGATCGTAACGATTACAACGACGCGTTGGCGCGGCGGAGCCGCAAGATGGCGGCCTGCCAGTCGTAGAAGCTGTGCAGATGGTCGCGGGTGGTCTGGTTCAACATGGCGTCGGCGTCGAGGACGTCGGTGTTGGTGGCAAGGCCGTTTTCATAGCGGCTTCTGGAGAGGCGGACGTTCTCTTCCGCCTGGACGAGTGCTTTTTCGGCCACTTCGATTCGTTTTCGGGTTTCGTCGAGGGCCAGCCATGCCTGGCGGACCTCGAGG
>JALHPA010000508.1 GCA_022842745.1 Pirellulales bacterium | reverse complement strand
TGGAGGAAGTGTTTCCCGAACGGTTCCGTGAGGAACACGGCCTGTGGCCATTGCAGCGGGCGCTAACGGAGATCCATTTTCCGGCGGATAAGCCGTCGCTGGAGTCTGCCCGGCGGCGATTCGTATATCAAGAGCTGTTCATCTTGCAGTTAGCGCTGGCGTTGCGGAAGCAGGTGCAGGAGACGCGGCAGAAGGCGGCGCCGCTGCTGGCGACGGCGAAGATCGACGCGCGGGTGCGGCGGCTGTTTCCGTTTACGTTCACCGCCGCCCAAGAGCAGGCGATTCGCGAAGTGGCCGCGGATTTGAATCGGTCGCGGCCGATGAATCGGCTCCTACAAGGGGACGTGGGGAGCGGGAAGACGGTGGTGGCGGTGTATGCGATTCTGTTGGCGGTGGCGCACGGCTACCAGGCGGCATTGATGGCGCCGACCGAGGTTTTGGCCCGGCAACATGCGCGGACGCTGGGGGAATTGCTCGCGCAAAGCCAGGTTCGCACGGGGCTATTGACCGGCGGAATGCCGGCGCGGGAGCGGCAGCAGACCCTGGATCGGCTACGGGGAGGAGAGCTGGATGTGTTGATCGGCACGCAGGCGATTATTTCGGGAGGGGTGCAGTTTGCGAAGCTGGCGCTGGTGGTGATCGACGAGCAGCACAAGTTCGGCGTGCGGCAGCGGGCGACGCTGCGGCAGGCGGGGGTGCAGCCGCACTATCTGGTGATGACCGCGACGCCGATTCCGCGCACCGTCGCGATGACGCAGTATGGCGATTTGGACGTGACGACGATCCGCGAAAGCCCGCCTGGGCGGCAGAACCTGTATACGTATCTACCGTCGCTCGAGCAGCGGCCGCAATGGTGGGAATTTGTGCGGAAGAAGCTGCGGGAGGGGCGGCAGGCGTACGTGGTGGCGCCGCTGGTCGAGGAGACGGAGGCTTGGGAGTCGGCGAATTTGAACGCGACGTTTGAAGAGCTGGCCAATGGGGAATTGGCGGATTTTCGCCTGGGAATGGTGCATGGCCGGATGTCGGCGAGCGAAAAGGAAGCGGCGATGACGGCCTTTCATTTGGGGGAAACGCAGGTGCTGGCGGCGACCAGCGTGGTGGAGGTGGGTGTGGATGTTCCGAACGCCACGCTCATGACGATCTTGGGGGCGGAGCGATTTGGGCTGTCGCAGTTGCACCAGTTGCGAGGGCGGATTCACCGCGGGGCGCATCCGGGATATTGCTGCCTGTTCGCCGATCCCAAGAACGACGAAGCGAAGGCGCGGCTAGAAGCGGTGGCGGCCTCGACGGACGGATTTGAGTTGGCGGAGAAGGACTTCGAGCTGCGCGGGCCGGGGGACTTGCTCGGTACGCGGCAACATGGATTGCCGCCGCTGCGGATTGCCGATCTACGCCGCGACCGTAGACTGGTGGAGGAGGCGCGGCGAGCCGCGCAGGCATTCGTGGCGGCCGACCCGGGGCTAGCGCAGGGGGCGCACGGTCTATTGCGACGGATGGTGTTGGCGCGTTACGGGAAGGCGCTGGAACTGGGGGATGTCGGCTGATCTGGCGCGCAGTCGCGCGCAGTTTTTTCGAGTGACGGAATGCAAACATCCACTTCCCCGGCCGATCCGACGCCAGCCGACGCTAGGGGTGCGTCTGCACGTTCGGCCTCCGAGATGACGACGGAAACCACACAGACCGCCGCGGAGCTGGCGGAGGCGCGGCGCTACGGGCGGTTGGAGCTGACCTGCGACCTGGGCGATAAGGCGCTGGATGTTGTTTTCTTGGGGTGCTTCGCCTGGTTCGCGGCAGTTGGGGTGGAGCGGTGGTTGGTAGGGCAGTTTGCCAACGTGTGGGTGCAGTGGGGGGGGATGTATTTGATCGTGGTCGGTTTGCACACGGTCATATCGTTTCCGTTGTCGCTGTACTCGGGGCATGTGCTGGAGCGGCAGTTTGGGTTGAGCACGTTGAGTCTGGGAGGGTGGCTGAGGAGGTACTTGAAACGCAACCTGTTGGGGCTGGCATTTGGATTGGCCACTTTCATGGCGCTCTTCGCGTTGTTGCGAACGGCGGGGCCGTGGTGGTGGGTGGCGGCGGCGGGGGCGGGGTTTGTTGTCAGCGTGGTATTGAGCCAGTTGGTTCCGGTGGTGATCCTGCCCTTGTTCTACAAGATCGAACGCCTCGATCTACAGAGCGATCGCGCCGCCGGTGAGGGGCCGGAGGCAGGCAACGGCGATGCGGCGCGGGAAGAGGAGTGGCGCACGGCGCGCGAACTGTGCAAGCGACTGGAGCGGCTGTCGAGCGGGACGGGTTTGAACATTGCCGGGGTGTACCGGATGGAACTGTCGGCGGAGACCGTGAAGGCCAACGCCATGCTGGCGGGGTTGGGCCGCACGCGGCGGGTGATCCTGGGGGACACGCTGTTGGCGGGATTCTCCGCCGACGAGCTGGAGGTGATTTTCGCCCACGAGATCGGACATCATGTGCATCGGCACATTGCGAAGCTGATCGCGTTGGGGGGGGCGTTCATGGCGGCGGGGTTCTGGGCCTGCGACGGGGCGCTGCGGCTGTGGGGAGAACAGATTGCCCCACCTTTCGAGTACGGGACGATTGGACCCTCGGCGCTGCCCGTGCTGATGCTGGCTCTGACGGTGTTTTCGCTGTTGCTGGAGCCGCTGCAAAACGTGGTCAGCCGGGCCTTCGAGCGGCAGTGCGATTGGTACGCCTTGCAAGCGACGCAACGCCCGGACGCCTATCGCTCGGCATTTGCCAAGCTGGCGAAATTGAACAAGGACGACCCGAACCCCAACGCGATGGCGACGTTCTTATTCCATAGCCACCCGCCGATCGCGGAGCGGCTGGCGATGGCGAACGATTTCTTGGAGGGGAGAGGCGAGATGCGCGCGCCCTGATGATCGATGGGTCATTGGCGAGTCACGTTCGTTGCTTGCCTAAAGTGCTGGCAGGCTGGCAGGCCGCGGAAAACGGACCCCGGTTGCCGGAAAGAGGCGGAGCGCTTAGCATGGGACAATCATGCCGCGGGGCGTAGCTCAGCCTGGCTAGAGCGCTTGGTTTGGGACCAAGAGGCCGAAGGTTCAAATCCTTTCGCCCCGATTTGAAATGCAAGCGGCTCTTCGGCAACTCGATTGCTAAGTGCCGTTCTCGTTTGATGTCAGTACTTTGTGATCGGTCCAATGCGTCGGCTCCTGAGGTTCAACTACCCGACCGCGCTGAGTATGTTAGCGTTAGCCGCAGCCGAGACTCTCTACCGGGAATTGAGTTCCAGAGGTCAAATTCTGTCCACAGGCATAGGAAGCTCCGCGCTCAGATCGCCATGCAGAGCGAAATTTCTTTGATCATGACGCGCCGGCGGGTTTCATGGCTTGGGTATGCCAGCTCGCGGCCGGCGCCGCTTCGCTCCGACGGAGGCGCATTGATGAACTCAATTAAAGCATCGATGAGCGACTCGTAAGAAGCCGGGGGATAAAGGCGTGGAGGTTACCACGAACCCCAAATTCTGCTTGCTCCCTTCCCATCGCGATCGTGGCGCGGCATGATGTTCGCAAGGGCAGAGAATGCTATAACGTCAATCCATTTGAGGGGGGGCGCAGGCCACCGGCTGGAGAAATCTCGTCAGGCAATGGGAAGCCGACCATGGGAAGCAAATCGCGGCGCAAGAAAGAACAGTTC
>JALHPA010000507.1 GCA_022842745.1 Pirellulales bacterium | reverse complement strand
CCCAGCAGCCGTCCGACCTGTCGATGGATCACCGCGTGGTTGGCCGCGGCGTATTGCCCCATCAGGTTCATCGCCGCCCAATACTCTTGCCCCTCTTGCGTGTTCATATCCAGCCAAGCCAATCGGCCCAGCGCTTCGTACCGCTTGGGAAGGCGAGCGCGGGCCATCGCGCTGTACGTGCTGCATACGGCGGCCCCCGTTCCCCGGCTGCCGGAGTGCGACAGCAAGGCCACGAACTCCCCCGCCGGAAGCCCCAAGTCGTCGGCCGGTTGTTCCAGGGTCAAAAGACCGAACTCCACGAAATGGTTCCCGGAGCCGCTGGTTCCCAACTGGCGCGCCGCCTTGTCCTTGTTCTCCCGCGTGACCCGGCTGACGGTCCAGTCCTCATCCAGTACCGGATGGGACATGGGGCGCTCGTATTCCACGCCGACGCCAAACCGGGTCCCCCGTTCGAGCGCGTCCACAAACTTGCTGTCCTTGGCGCCCGCCGTCAGCGATGACGGCGGGAGGTCGAACACCGAGAGTTTCATCCGGCAGGCAATGTCCACGCCGACGGCGTAGGGGCAGACGGCGTCTTTGAGCGCCAGCACCCCGCCGATCGGCAAGCCGTAGCCCACGTGCACATCGGGCATCAGCGCCGCGGCGGCCGCCATCGGCATGCTGCACGCTTGCCGCATCTGGGAATGGGCCGCGGCATCGATGTCGCTTCCCCAAGTGCGATAGGAAATAGGCTCAGACAGCGGTTGCGGTTCTAACTGCAGCATGGTCAGAGCGACCGCCAGCGGTCCAAAGTGCGGATCCTCGCGGTGGGCGGCTGGGTCGGCCATGAACGCTGCGAATTGCTTGCGCAGATCGAGATCGCGCAGAATGCCCGCTCGGGACGCGCTTTGGATGCCCGCGATCGCTGCCCGGATGCAGTCCGGATCCCCAGGCAGCCCCAGGGCCTTCAATTGGCGGCTATTCATAGCTTCGGCAGTACCAGAACGGAGCGAAATCCGTGTCGCAATACGACACCCGCCCTATTCTTGGGGTTCGCGCGGAGAAATCCAGCCGGTGCGTTGCACAACCATTGCCCGGCGGCCGCGCGTCGGCCAGCCTGGAGGCAGCGCCGTTTATCGAAACAGTTCCCAGCGGCCGACATCCAGCCGCGGAACCGTTACCAAACGATTTCCGTTCCCAGGGATAGCCCCTGGTACCAAATCGAACCGGCGTGCAGGACTTGCGGCGTGGGGAAGTCGTTGAACGAAACCTGGTCCGGCGCCAGGGCCAGTCCAGCCACCCACATCATGTCGTAGGAGGCGCGGAGCGTCCAATTGGGTCGGACGTGGTAGGCCCAGACGAAGCCGACTTCGCCAACGAATGCCGCTGCGGAGGCCGTCGCGGTTTCGTCCCGTTCTTCGGACTGGGTGAAGGGGCCATTCGGACCGTTGAAAGTCACGTTGCCTTGCATCTCCGTGTGCTGTTCGGAGAAGTTCACGAACGGTCCAGCCTTGACCCGCACGCCCCAATACCAGGTTTCGTGCTGGTCGATGAGCTCGCCGCCAATTTGGATGCCCGCCAGGTCGTTGTCGGTGTTGACGAGGTAATCGCCGCCGAAGCCCTCGCGGTTGTTGTCGTCGCGGCGGCTGGAGAACTGGAAATACTCGTCCACGGTCACGTAGCGGATGCCCAGCAGGAGCGAAGGGAGCAAACCGCGAGTGTACTGGCGTGTCCAATTGCCGTCGGGAGACATGACCAGCCGATCGGCTTCCAGACGGCGGCGAATTCGGTAGTTCAGATCGTAGCTGAAATAGTTCGAGCGGTAGTCGGTCGTGTAGGTGTCCGCAAAGTTGAAGCCGGGTTGGTTGGTGTCCTGCTCCAGGAACAACGAGCCGCTGAGGCGCGATCGGATGCTATTCTCGACGTTGAACTCGTTGCTATAGAGAAACGTGAATTCCAGGCTGTGGTCGCGGTTGCGCATGTCCCGTCCCAGGAACCGCCCCACGGTGGCACGCACCCCCGGCTCGACGCCAAAAGGATTGGTTCCGTAGTTGATTAGCCCGCGTCCGGGCGTGGAAGCGTCGATACCCAAGGTCATCCGCTTGCGGTTGGGCCGATTGCGGTGCATGACGGTAAAGTCCGCCGCTGTGTACCACACGCCGCGCCGGAACCAGTCGCCGGACGACCAAATTGGAGCGGGGGGTTCCATACCCCAGTCGTTCACCGCGGGCTGGTTGAGGATCGATTCTCCGTCCAGTGGGGACTCGGGGGGCAGGCCGCTCGACGCCGGCAACTCGCCTGGCATCAACGACCCGGCGGCAGGCATTTCATCGTCGGAATTTTCCAGTGTCGGCGCGCCCAATTCGGCGGCCGGGGAATGGAGCGTGTCGTCCGCTCCTTGGATCAATGCCACCGATTCAGGCTCGGCGGCCCATGGAATGTTCAACTCCCTCGAGACCCGCGAGCCGCTGCGGGGCTTCTCGCGAAGAGGATAGTTCTGGGCGGCAGCGATCGGGGCATACCCGACGAAAAGCGCGGCTGCCAGAACCGCCGTGAGTTGTCGGATCGTAAACTTCACCACCGCACCCTCCCTGGGAATCTGCCGAGCGGGTTGAAACCGGATCCCGGACTGACCAGATTTCGTAGATTGCCGTTGTTCTCAGGCGACTTTGCCACCGGGGCAAATTGCGCATTGAAATACCGTTTGCCATTGCCTAATCGGCCTCGGCAAGGCTTGCGGAACAGAAATAACCGACAAAATCGGCAGGATCCGTCTAGATTGCCCGCTTTGACGGTTGAATACGGGGGGCCCTGCGATAGCGAGCGGGTCCTGGATGGAGCCGCCTGCCGCCGTCGCGATCCTCGTGGCATTACCAACCGGATTGATTCGGGGCCGGAGGCAGACTGCCCTCCTGCCTGCCTGCCTGCCTGTCTGAGTGAGTGAGTGAGTGACACGACCCACGCAGCGTCGCCGCGAGCCGCGCCGACCGACCGTCATACGGCCGCTTTCCCGTATCGTTGCGACGGCCGCCAGCGACAGGGCGTCCCTAGGTGGCGCGTTGCGCGCAGGACGGAATGGACGGTTGTCCGATCCGTCGATCGATCGCGCGAGGAATACGCCCTTCTCTCCGCCGAGATGAACGCGCCGCGCAATCTGTAACCAGAACGGAGGCGATGCTCGGCGTTCAGAAAAGCGGCACGATTGCCGCGCGTTGCCTCGAACGCACCACGAGGCGCGCCATGCGACGCGCGACCGACGCGCGGGGCACGCGATGGCGCGCCGTGCGGTGGCGCGATCGATGCGCGCGCAAGATTTTTGAGGGCGCGTTCCAAGTTCCCTTCAGTTTGTTCCTTGCGCAACCGATAAACTCGTCTTGACGCATTTGCCGAAAAACTGGTCCAATGCGCGCGATCGAGCGAAATGGACGACGAGGATCGTCGTCTGCGTTCGAGCGACATCGAACATGCTTCTCCCTTCCCGACGGCCCGAGGGAGACGCAGCACTTTTGGGCCGCAGCATTGAAGGAGCGTATCGAGATGCCAACTACCAAGAAGGCCACGAAGAAGTCGACTGCCAAGCGTTCGCCCAAGAAGGCCGCCAGCAAGAAGACGGCCAAGCGTTCGCCCAAGAAGGCCGCCAGCAAGAAGACTTCGAAGGCCAAGTCGTAAGCGCGGCCTCGCGGATTCGTCCGCGATC
>JALHPA010000506.1 GCA_022842745.1 Pirellulales bacterium | reverse complement strand
GATCGACAAGCTTGATTTCTTCAATGCTGGGGACGTCCACGTGCTGCCGTTGCACCAGCAGTCGTCGCGGGGCGCCGTCGCCAGTGACCGCGATCAGCTCGACCACCGAGCCTTCCTCTCCCTGCAAAAGATCGGCCGCTTGATCGGTGGTCAAGTCTCGAGTCGATTTCCCCGCCACCCCAACCAAACGATCCCCGCGGCGGATGCCCGCTTTGTCGGCTGGGCTGCCTGCGATCACGTTCACAATCGATAATGCCTGGTTTTGAGCCTTCAACTCGACTCCCAGTCCCACAAAGTTCCCATCGATCTGGGAGTAGATGTCGTTCAATTGCCCCGCAGTCAAAAACGTCGAGTACTCGTCCAGTCCTCCCGCGGCGCCCGAGACATACTCCAGAATCGTTGCCGCCGGGGTCAAACCCAGCCGATTGGACCCCAGGCGGGCCACCTGCGACACCACGTCGCGGGCATCATTGCGGTCGCGTATCGATCGATTGGCGACGAGCCGCTGCAAATCCCGTCGGAATGCGGCAATCCGGTCAGAATCGACGCCCCCCAGGTTATGCTCCAAAAATGAGGGCTCGTAGAGCGCGGCCGAGAGCCCCAAGGTTCCTCGGTCGACGAGGCTCTTCCAGTTGGGAGTCTGCACGTAATGGGTGTAGATTCGGCCAATGACCTGCGTATACAGGTCCAGCGCTTCGCCTTCGGAGAGCTTAACCAGTCCCTTACGAAAGGTGCTGTCCGCGTAGCGACGGCCCAGATCGTAATGGATCTTCGTAAGGTCCAGCCGCTCTTCGAGCGCTGGCTGCCCAGGATGGACGCGGGTTGCCTCCTCATATAAGGAGAGGGCGTCGGCCCAGCGTCGCTGCTTTTCCAGCTCCCGCCCCTCGCTCAGAACCGTTTCCAGTTCTGGAGTGGAAGCCGGCGGCAATTTGATCGTCGACTGACCCGACGACAGCGCCGGCTGCCAGAGCAAAAGGATGAGAAACCACCGCGCGCCGCGACGAATCATCCCGAATCCTGTCATGTGTCGTTTAACCTGTCGATGGTGGCGGGCGATGGCGTTTCAGACGCCAACCCTGGCACGCACCCGGACGAAGGTCTCGACACGTTCGCCGCCGCAACAATTCCGCTTGCGGCGTACCGATTTGCAAATGCCGAGCCTATGCGCAGATCAACCTCGCGGGAAACCCGCTTGGCCGCGACGGGTCAAGCCGCAAAGCCAAGTGGAGTATAGGTCACGAATGAACGCGCGTCAAAAAAACGGCCGACAGAAATCCAACGGTATGCCCGGCAGAAGCGATACGATCGGCGAATTTCCGCCGCGAACGAGTCCAAGAGTGAGTAAGAAACGGTAAAAGTCCATTGTAGAATTTACTCGCACCCCGCCGTTTGGACGGGAAAAACGGTCTGCACGGCCGGGCAGCGTTGCTGGCGGCCACCTGGCTGAAGGGAAGGCATTTCGCGGCCGAGCGGTGGGAGGGGACGTAAGGCGAGGGTTGGGCGGAGTACGTTCCGCGGGGGAGGGTCAAAAGAACAGTCGAGGATGGCGGGAAAAGAAGCTTCCCGGCCTGAAAGGCCGAAACAAACCAGCCTAGGGCAAAGCGAAGTTCGCCGCCGGCGGACGAAGCGCCCCCCCAGGTAACGGAAAAGCGCGTAGAGTCGTGCAGTGCAAAGGTGCTTCGGAGGGCGGAGGTTGGTAGACACGCGGCGCGTTACGGGGGCGGATCGTCAGTCACGCGCGGCGGGGGTGGGAGAGTAAAATGGGTGGGGGCTGGCGTTTGATGAAGGAGGACTGGCCGTGAAGAATTGGTTTCGGCTGACAGGTTTGAGCAAAGTCAACGCGGCTTCGTTTGACGGACTGACACTTGTCCGGATTGGAATTACGCCGAATCCGAAAAAGTTTCAGCCCTGGATAGCCCGGCTGGACCCGGGGACGTTCGTGCCTGAACCAAGCGGCTTTCTTTTGGCAGTGTTGGGCATTGTCGGAATACGGGCCTTCTTGGTTGGGCGATACCGGAGGGTCGGAGGAAATGTCGGGGATGGCGAGAAAAAGTTCGCCTGCGCCAGGCTGTTTGTTGCATCCGTCGAGAGATCCGAGCCGAACGGATAGGGGCGGGAGCATGAATCGACTTCGCAAGACCTCTTCGGACCTGGCCACCGCCTACGACGACGTCCTGGCCAGCGTCGTTGATGTGCTGGAAGCGGCGCGACGCACGTCCGCCCGCGCCGTCAACGCGCTCATGACCGCCGCCTACTGGGAGATCGGCCGCCGGATTGTCGAGTGCGAGCAGGGGGGGGCGGACCGGGCCGACTACGGCGAAGCATTAGTCAAACGGCTATCGGGTGATCTTTCCCAACGATTCGGAAGAGGTTTCAGCCTGACCAACCTGAAGCAATTCAAGAAGTTCTACCTCATCTACCGGGATGCCGGAAAAGGTCAGACGCCGTCTGGCCTTTTGGAACCCACCGAAATGGGACAGACGCCGTCCGACTCTTTGGCGAATGCCGCCAGCGGGGCAATTCTTCAGACGCCGTCTAAACAACCTGCTCTCGCCTTGTCCGATCGGGTCCACGGCTTCCCACTCCCCTGGTCCCATTACGTTCGGCTGCTCAAGGTCGAGAAACCGGAGGCCCGGCGGTTTTACGAAACGGAGGCCCTCCGCGGCGGTTGGAGCGTGCGGCAATTGGATCGGCAGATCAGCACGCTGTTCTACGAACGAACCCTCGCCTCCCGGAACAAGGGGGCCATGCTCAAGCAGGGGGCCGTCCCGCGGGATGGCGAACCGCTCACGGCGGAAGAGGAAATCAAAGACCCCCTGGTCCTCGAATTCCTGGGTCTAAAGGACGAATACTCCGAAACCGACCTCGAAGAGGCCCTGATCCGACAGTTGGAAGCGTTCCTGCTGGAGCTGGGGGGCGACTTCACGTTCGTCGGCAGGCAAAAGCGGCTGCGGCTGGGCGACGAGTGGTATCGCGTCGATCTCGTCTTCTTTCATCGCACGCTGCGCTGCCTGGTGGTGATCGACTTGAAGGTCGGCAAGTTCACGCACGCCGACGCCGGGCAAATGCTGCTCTACTTGGGCTACGCCGCCGAGCACTGGACTCGCCACGGCGAGAATCCCCCCGTGGGCCTCGTGCTGTGCGCCCAGCACAACCACGCCGTGGCCCATTACACGCTCGACCGGCTGCCCGACAAGGTGCTGGCCGCCGAATACCGGATGGCGCTCCCCGACGAGAAAACCCTGACGGCCGAACTGGAACGCACTCAGGCCGCTCTCGAACACCGCGCCCCGCCGCCGAAACGCAAGACGACAAAACGGAAAAGTGGCCGCAAGTGAGCAGCAATGGCTCGCCACGGTCATTTAAGCCCGCAATCGCGCCGCCAGGCCCCCTCACCTCAAAATCGAATGCAAGACTCGGCCTTCCGAAAGCCGCAACGGGCGTTTCAGCCGGTCGCGCTTATAGTGGGCCTAGAGTCGTGCAGTGCAAAGGTGTTTTGGAGGGCGGAGGTTGGTGGACACTCAACGCGTCCTTGCGGAGGATCGTCGATCGCGAGGGGAGAGTAGAATCGGTGGGGGCCGGCGTTTGATGAAGGAGGACTGGCCGTGAAGAATTGGTTTCGGCTGACGGGTTGGTGGGGATGCGTAGTGGTGGTGTTTTGCGCGGGCCGAGCAGAGGGGGCGTGGTTTC
>JALHPA010000505.1 GCA_022842745.1 Pirellulales bacterium | reverse complement strand
CCTGGATCTGCTTCACAATCCGCAGCGAGGCTTCCAAGCGTTGGCCTATTTCCCCATTGCGGCGCGTACTCTTCGCAATTCCCAGATTCGCATGGACGAGGTTGCGGGCGGACTCCAGGTCCGTGTCGGCCGAGCGTTGGCACATTTGCTCGACGGCGACAAACTCGGCTCGCGCCGCATCCCTGTTCGCGGCGGCGAGAAAGGCCTCCGCGAGATCGAAGTGGGTCTGAATGATCTCGGATTGGAGCTGTGGCGTTTTGCTTTCCGACGCCAGTTGGGCCAACAGCCTTCGTGCCTCCAGCAACGACTTCGTACCTTCGGGCAGATGCCCAAGTCGGAACTGCACGGTGCCCAGTCGCCGATGCCCGCGCGCTTGTTCAAGCCTCAATTCCGGAATCCCCTCGTCCGATGTTGCGAGGAGTTCGGAATAGAAACGGACTGCGTCTTCCAACACTTCGCGCTGGGTTCCTTCCAATCCGTCCGCGTTTTGCAGCCGATCAATGCCCACCCGCGTCAGCATCTGATTGACTGCCGCAAAGGCCTGCCGAAAATGCGTCTGCGCACGGGTTCGTTCGCGTTCCGCAAACGCGATCTGCCGATTGAGCCGCGAGGTGTGTACCGCCACCAGGACAATCGTTGCCAAACCGGCGATCAACATCAGCGCCGCGGCGGTTGTCCACGCGGGATGCCGGCGAGCCCACTTTGCCGCGCGCTCCCACGCTGTGGCGGGCCGAGCCAGGATGATCTGACCGGAAGAAAATCGATCCAGATCCGCGGCCAAAGCCTCCGCCGTCGCATATCGCTTGTGAGGTTCCTTGCGCAGGCAGGAGAGGCAGATTGTTTCCAAGTCTTTTGGGCACCGCGGCTGAAGCTGGCGCAGCGGCAGAGGTTCGTCCTTCCGCACCTGGTCGAGAGTCGCCATCGCGGTGGCCGCACGAAACGGCGGCCGTCCCGCAACCAGTTCGTACAAGATCGCGCCAAGCGAATAGACGTCGGCGACAGGACTCTGGACGAGTTGGCCCGCCGCTTGTTCGGGCGCCATGTACGAAGGAGTACCCAGCACAAAACCGGTAACCGTCGCCCCCGGCATTTCAAGCTGCTTTGCCAGTCCAAAGTCGACGATCTTGGGAATGACGTCTTCCCAAGGGCTTCTTAACGCCTGGTCGGGGGAAGCGGCCGTCAAAAGGACATTGGCAGGCGTCAAGTCGCGATGGATGACTGCTTTTTGGTGGGCCGCGTGCATGGCGCGGGCCAGCAGGGCGACCAGCTTGGCCGCTGCCAGCGGTGGAGCGGGTCCCAAAGCGAGCTTTCTCGCCAGGCTCACTCCTACACAATATTCCATCACCAGATACGGCCGACCCTGGCTCAATCCGGTCTCAAAGACTTGCACGATATTCGGGTGTTGCACCCGAGCGACGGCCTCGGCCTCGGTCTTCAGTCGCATGGACCAGGTCGCAAGCGATCCCCGCGATTCGTTGACCAGTTTGATGGCCACGTCGCGATTCAGGCTCGTTTGCCGCGCTCGATACACAACTCCCATGCCGCCGCGGCCGATTTCCTCCAGGATCGCGTACCCATTTATTTCTGGGAGGACCGCATCGGAGGCCCTCGTTCGCCACGCGCTCGTCTCGTCCCGGACTTCCGTTTCGACTTCGTCCAACAGCCGATCCAAGGACAACTTCGGGAATCGTTGCCGGTACTCGTCTCGATCGAACGCTGGCCCCCACTGGAGTCGCGCTCGGTACTCTTCGGCAATCAAGTCCTCGATCGACGCCGCCGACAGGCATGGGAATCGAGCGAGGTAGTCTTCGATCCACCACTGCGTCTCATCGATCGACCCGGCGCCGATGGTTTCTGCGGCGGCGCTTCGCTGTCGGCCTGAGGTTGGATGGACCGATTTCCAGCGATACTCGATGTCGATTTTGACCAATTCCAACAAGTGAGCGGCGTCGGAACCGCTGTCCAGAAAGTCTTCGATGCGAGGGCACTCGCCACGCGCCCACGCCGCATCAAAAGCGTCCCACATATCGCGCGCCATAGGATGAACGAACCCTATGCAATCCGTTCCTCGTCGAAGCTCACGACCAGGACTTCGCGGATGTTGGCGAGGAGTCGCCGTACCGTTCGCTGACTGCGTCCAATCTGGGAGCTTATTTCCTCGAGGGTATTACCTTCCAATCGTAGTTGAGCGACCTGGCGCGGGAGCGGCTCGAGCTTGGCGAAGAGCTGTTCGACGATTTCCGTCAGAGCGGCGGCCTCTTCAGGGCCCGGATCGTGCGACATCGCTTCCACGTCCCCCGCCAGCCATCGTTGCTCTCGGTCTAGCGCGCGTTTCGAGGCCGTATGGTATTCCACCTGGCGCATCGTCCGTTTCATGGCCATCGAGAACAGCAATCGCCACAAATCTCCAGGCTGCTGCACGGAAAACTGCCCCTCGCGTGTCCGGGCGAAGAAACTTCGGAATACCGATTGGACGATGTCCTCGGCCGCCACGCGAGACGCGAGCCGTTTGTCCAATCGGGCGGCGATCAGCGTTTCGAGTCGGGAACAGTAGCGGTGGAATATCTGCGACGCGGCAACGTCATCCCCTTCCCGCCAGCGCGCCACAAGGAGTGCCGATTCAGATTCCATGCTCAACCCCTCTCTCAGCGGGACGGATCTTCCCGAATTCCATGTTAATTGCAAACCAGCCGACGCGGAAAAAAAGCGGAGAATTTATGTCCCCTGACGGCTCGAATTCCGGCTTACTATTGCGGTCGGTAGTGTTTTTACGATTCAGAAACGACAGTGTTTTCTGTGACTTTCAACTTTGGAATCCGCCACATGTTTCGCATCATTTCGCGCCGGAGTCTCGTTGCCAGTGGGGTGCTGACTTTATCACTTTTTTGGGGGGCTGCGACAAGAGCGGCTGTCATCGTCAACGGCAGCTTCGAGTCGCCTGCCCTAGCGCCGGGGGCCTTCGTGAATTTTGCCGCCGGGGGGGAGCCGGTGGGATTCGCGTGGAAGGTAGGCACAGGAAATGTCGATCTGGGCTACCTGCCTGTCAGTCCGTTTGTTCAGTTTTCAGCTTACGACGGCAACCAGGGCGTCGATCTGAACGGCAACAATCGAGGCTCGATCTTTCAAGACTTCATGACGGTGATCGGGCAGAAGTATGAGTTGACGTTTGCCTATGCTGACAATCCGAACGAAGGGGGAGTAAGCTCGGCGGATGTTAAGGTTGTGGACCTTGGCAGCTCGTCCACGTTGCTGAACGCCAGCATTTCCCACAGCACTTCCTCGAATGGCCCTCCTCCGTCCGCCGACTACACCTTGTTTTCCGCGTTCTTTACGGCGACAGGAACCAGCACTCGGTTGTCCTTTGAATCGACCTCCGCAAGCAATTCGGCCAGCGGTGGAATCATCCTGGACGCGGTGGATGTGAGTCCCGCGGCGAACGGCGAAGTTCCCGAACCGGCCAGCATCGCCGTCTGGCTCACGCTCATGACCGTTGGCGCGGTCGTCGCCAGACGAAAGAGCGCAGGCAGGCCGGAACAGTCCTGACCGCCGAGGAACGCGCGATCCGTAGATTGGGCGACGTCGTGCTGTTAGCCGACGATAGGGATCTACGATCGGTTCAGAGTTGGAAACCCACGCACGATTTCAAATCGTAGCGCTTCGATTCGACCCGGGCGCCGCTGCGCCCGGGTCTTCTGGCCAAT
>JALHPA010000504.1 GCA_022842745.1 Pirellulales bacterium | reverse complement strand
TTCAAGTCGCCGACCAGTTTCTGGAGTCCCTTATGCGTATCCCACTGGAGGAGGTGCCATTGGAGGCTCTCGTCGTGGTTCCATTCGTTCCACTGGCCGAATTCACTCCCCATGAACAACAGTTTCTTGCCAGGATGGGTCCATTGGTAACCGTATAGGAGGCGCAGATTGGCGAACTTTTGCCACAGATCTCCGGGAACCTGATCGAGCAGGGCGCCTTTACCGTGGACCACTTCGTCGTGCGAAAAGGGGAGAATGAAGTTCTCATGGAAGGCGTAGATTAACGAGAACGTGAGCTCGTCCTGGTGGTACTTGCGGTGGATCGGCTCGTGGCGGATATAGCGGAGCGTATCGTTCATCCAGCCCATGTTCCACTTGAGGCTGAATCCCAGACCGCCCAAATAAACGGGGCGCGAGACCCCGGGCCAGGCGGTGGACTCCTCGGCGATCGTCAGCACTCCCGGGTGCTGCAAATGGGATTGTTGGTTGAATTCCTTGATGAAGGAGATGGCGGAGAGATTCTCCCGGCCGCCGTACTCGTTGGGGATCCACTCTCCTTCCTTGCGGCTGTAGTCGAGATAGAGCATGGAGGCGACAGCGTCCACGCGCAGGCCGTCGATATGGTACTTGTCCAGCCAGAACAGCGCGTTGGAGAGGAGGAAATTGCGGACTTCGTTGCGGCCGTAGTTGAAGATCAGGGTGCCCCAGTCCGGATGTTCCCCTTGCCTTGGGTCTTCGTGCTCGTAGAGGGCGGTGCCGTCAAAGCGGCGCAGGCCGTGGCTGTCCCGAGGAAAATGGGCCGGCACCCAATCGATGATTACCCCAATGCCGTTCTGGTGGCAGTGGTCGACAAAATACATGAGGTCTTGCGGCGATCCGTAGCGGCTGGTGGCCGCGTAATAGCCGACGGTCTGGTAACCCCAACTCCCCGAGTAAGGATGCTCGCTGACGGGGAGCAGTTCGACGTGAGTGAAGCCCATTTCGCGGCAATAATCGACCAGCTCGTGAGCGGTCTCGCGGTAGGTCATCCAACGTTGCGGGTCCTCGCCGGGCCTGCGCCAGCTTCCGAGGTGGACTTCGTAGATGCAGAGGGGGGCGTCGAGTCCTTGAGTGCGCGGTCGATTGAGCATGTAGTCGGCGTCGCGCCACTGGTAGTTGCTCAGATCGACGACTTTGGAGGCCGTAAGCGGGGGAACTTCGGCGGCAAAACCGTAGGGGTCGCACTTATCGACTTCTTCGCCCCATTTGGTTTTGACGCGGAATTTGTAGAGCGTTCCTTCGCCCAAACCGGGGACGAACAGCTCCCAGACGCCGCTGGGGATATGTTTGCGGAGCGGGTGCCGGCGGCTGTCCCAGTTATTGAAATCGCCGATCAAACTTACGCCTTGTGCGTTGGGCGCCCAGACGGCGAAGTTGACCCCCTCGACGCCATTGATGGTGCGAAGCTGCGCACCCATCTTGTGGTAGCTCTGCCAATTACGACCTTCGCCAAACAGATACAGGTCGAAGTCGGTCAGCAGCGGCGGAAACGCATACGGGTCGTGCATCAGCTTCTGTTCGCCCTTTTGATCGGTAACTCGCAACATATATGGCTCGGCTGGGTTGGATTCGGGCGCGGGACAAATGGCCTCAAACAAGCCTGAGGGATGGATGCGGCGCATGGGCTGCGAAGCCGCGTGGCCAGGATGCACAAGCCATGCCTGGGCCGATTGGGGGAGGAACGCTCGAACCGCTAAGGCCCGGCGACCCTCGTCCTCGACTTCATGGGGTCCCAACACCGCGAAAGGGTTTTCATGGCGCAACTCGGTGAGTGCGGCGACGCTATCCAAGGCCACGGAAGTACGCACTTCTGGATTCCTCTTCCAAGTTCAAAGTTGATTGTCTAAACGAAGGACCGTCAAGTAAAGCAGCCCCGGCATTAATCTGGCGGATTTGGGTGGTTTTTTCCGGGGCGCGAGAGCGTGTTTCGGCAGCCGCGGGATTGCGTCGGAGTTAGCCGATGGCCGCGAATTGTTCTTAGTCGAACCAGGGGGCGGGGAGGCAGCGTCCTGCAAGTTGGCGGACTCCAACTTTCAGGATTTGGGTCCAGTGGGAAAGCTTTCGGCCGACGCCCAGCCAGCGCCGACGGCGGCGGCGAGCCGAATGTGGCAGCGGGCCAGAGTTTACCGAAGAATTGGCGGGCCTTGTGCCGGCGAGTCGGCTCGTGCGCACCGGCTGGGGGGTGGGGCGGATCCACTCGGCGCGATCGGCGACCGCCGGAGTCGCATGTTTCGGGTCCAGACGCCGCCGCTGGAGACGGACGTTATGGACCGACATGGCTCGGTCGAGCCGCTGCCAAAGGTCGCGGTGCTTGATGGGGGTCCATTCGCCGTGGCGTTCCCATTGCCAATCGTTTTCGCGCCACTCGTCCAATCCGAACTCGACTCCGCGCAGGACGTACTTACTGGTGGTGCAAAGCGTGACATCGGCTGGGCCATCGACCGCTTCCAAGCCCCGGATTACAGCCAGCAGTTCGAGCCGTTCGGCGCTGGATTCGGCTTCGCGCTCCTTGACGGCGAGGGCGGTCGCGCCGGACTCGGTTTGCAAGACGAACTGCCAACCGCGGCGGTTGGCGGCAGCGCGTGCTTCCGAATAGAGCAGGAAATGCGGCTTGGGTACGCTCATCGCGTCTGTCGGTCGTTTGCGGAAGGTCAAACGGAGGGAGGCGTTGCGAGCAGGATCGCGGCAACGCCCGACCACCGAAGGTGCGCGACACTCAGGATAGGGCGTGCGCAACGACTACAAACTCACATCGACTGGGACGACCTATATTCTCCAGTTTTCCTAGTCGCAAATCTCTGGCGGCTACAAAGCTGGCTACGGTGGGAGGGTGGGCGGCTATAATTCGGCTCTGGGGTCTGTGTTTTGGCCCGGTTTGGATGGGAATGGGTGGCAGTGGCAGGTATTGACCGGTCGGGTGAATGGCCGGTTGATACAAGGACTAGGAGTGAAATCTGAAGTGATCATGGATGAGGGAGAGGCGGAATGGGTGGAGTTGGAGAAGGGGTTGCGCGGAAAGTTTGAGATTGTGTCGGAGGGGGTAGCGTTTGGGGGGCGGTCGTACGAGCTGCTGCGGCCGCGGAGCGTGGACGATCTGATCAGCGAGGAGGACTTTAATCGGGATGGCCGGCTGCCGTATTGGGCGGACGTTTGGCCGAGCGCTTTGGGGCTGGCGCAGCGGGTGTGGCAAGAGCCGGGGAACGGGCGGCGGATGCTGGAACTGGGCTGTGCGGTGGGGTTCGTGGCGTGCGTGGGGGCGGCGGCCGGCTACGATCTGACGGCCACGGATTATTACCAGGAGGCGCTTGATTTTACGCGGCTGAACGCGCGGCGAAACGGCTTGCCGATTCCCGCGGCGCGGTTGGTGGATTGGCGGGAATATCCGGCGGATTTGCGGGATTTTGACGTGGTGATCGCCTCGGATGTGCTGTACGAAAAGCCGTATTGCGGGCTGGTGGCGGAGGCGTTTGCCGTGTCGCTGGCGAAGAACGGCGTGGGGTGGTTGACCGATCCGCAGCGGATGTTGGCGGAAGGTTTTCCCAAAAGTTGCGAGGAAAAGGGGCTGGTCGTAAGCAAAAAGGTTGGAATCGCGGTGGAAAAAGGGGGTCGGAAACAGACGATCGACTTGTACGAATTGCAAAAACGAAAGTGAAAACGGGGCGAGT
>JALHPA010000503.1 GCA_022842745.1 Pirellulales bacterium | reverse complement strand
AACGACGCCGCGACGACACACAACCGCTGTACGAATTTCGAACCCATCATGAACGCATTGCTCCTGGCAAAAGGCGTGGCCATCTGCTCGGTTCCGGACTGGCGGATGGGGGCTTCCAGCGAGCGCGGAAGCCTGAATTGGCAAAATACGCGGAAAAACCCGACCACAAACCTACCTCAAAAGATAGTAATGTGGCAAGCTGGGCAACGCAAGGAAACAGGGGGATAGAAACCGGGGAATAATCGGCTTAAACGGCCACCCCCACCGCCAAGAGCAGTGGATCACCCCCGGAAACTCTGCCGCCCGAGCCGGGATTCAAACCCCCCCGGTCAGGCCCTCCCGAGTGGCCGCTCGCGGAAAAACCGCCTATTTCTCGTGCTTGGCAGCGCACTTCACGCACAACGCGGCGTAGGGAATGGCGGCCAGACGGAGCTTTGGAATCTTGGCCGAGCATTCCTCACACACGCCGTAGCTCCCCTCCTCGATCCGCAACAGGGCGTGCTCGATGGCGTCCAACGTCCCTTCGTCGTTCTCCATCAGACTGAGCGTGAATTCTTGCTCGTAATTGTCGCTGCCGATGTCGGCCATATGGATCGGCATCCGGGAGAAATCGCCGATCTCGCCGTTATTTTTCAGCGCCGATTCGGCCAAGTGGCTGACGTCGCCACGGAGCCGCGCGCGGAGGTTCAGAAGCTGCTGTTTGTAAACCTTCGCTTCGGTCTTCTTCATCGCCCAGTTCTCCGGCAGTCAATCAAAGATCAAAGGTGCTATGCCAAGTTCGTTATCACCAGGTTCGAAGTGCGAATACCTACCAGCCCCAATGGCCTCCTCTCTCCGTTCGCGGGCAATTTCGCCCGGCAGCCATAGACTTTTCATCTTAATCGCGCCCCAACCAGAGTGTCAAACGCGTGGCAAACGCCGCCATTTTGCGGCGTCCCATCAAGGTACCAACCCCCGCCTGCGCGAATTGCTTCCCACTCAACCCCCCCGATAAACTGACAGCTCACGCCCTTCCACACCCGACAATGAACACCGGCGACGCAACACAGGACGTCCGCGAATACCGAGCTAGCCCCGAACTCCGACGGATCGCGTGGTATTGTGCAATAGGTTTTGTGGGGATCGCTCCGCTCTTCGTCTGGAATGGCGTTTTTCGTGAAGCTCCACGCCCTGCGGGCGAGCTAACACTATGGTCGATTTGCCTCACCGCAGCCTATCCGGCTCTTTTCGCTTTCTTTTGGTTTGTTGTCCTTCGCTGGAAGCTGCGCGTCGACCAAGATGGAGTATCACGCCGACGGCTTTTCCGTTGGGAATTCTGGCCCTGGTCCGCCTTTGAGAGCGGACGCATTCAAAAACGTGGCGACACGTTCTACGACCCCACGCGTCCGTGGTGGAGGCGGCGACTGGGCGTCTTTTGCCTCGGAAACAACGATTTTCAGGACTTGATCGACCGAGTGAATTCTCGCCACCAGCTTCCCCCGCCGGGTCAATCGGGTTCATAAAGCAACCTGCCGGACCGGCGGCAATTCGGTCCTGTGCCCTCGTTCGCAGATGACATTTCCGCCCTCCGCTAAACCGCCCCGCGCCGCATCCGCGCGCTTGATGAACCGCCCAGGCGGACCTAAACTACCAACGGTCGCTGACGAAACCAGTTACGGCGAAGCGCGGCGCTCCCAACTGACCCTCGGCTGTCCGCCAAAAGAGCAAGAATTTCCCCGCCGCCAAACCGCCCCCCGGACGTTGACCCTTAGGAACAAGACCCATTAGCGTCCTCCCCTCGATCGACGTCGCCTTCCAGCGCTGCATCGCCCCCGGCTGCGGAAATACCTACGCGATCGACGAGGTCCGGGTCGCCTGCGACTGCGGCGATTTGCTTGATGTGGCCTACGACTGGGACCGCGTCCGCCCCCCCCGCTCGTTGGCCGAGTTTGAACAGAAGTGGCTGCGGCGGCACGATCCGGCCTGTTTGAGCGGCGTCTGGCGGTTCCACGAGCTGCTCCCCTTTGTCCCGCTTTCCCAAGTCGTGACCATCGGCGAGGGGCAAACCCTCTGCCAGGAATCCCCCGGCGTCGGCAAATATACCGGTCTGGAAGGGGGGCAGCTCTACCTGCAATACGAGGGTCTTAATCCCTCCGGCAGCTTCAAAGACAACGGCATGGCCGCGGCCTTCACCCATGCCCGCGCCGTGGGGGCGAGCCGCGCCGCCTGCGCCTCGACCGGCAACACCAGCGCGTCGCTAGCGCTGTATTGCGCCGTGACCAAGCTGATGAAGGGGGTGATCTTCATCGGCTCGGGAAAAATCAGCTACGGCAAGCTCTCCCAGGCCCTCGATTACGGCGCTCTCACCGTCCAGATCGCGGGCGACTTCGACGACGCCATGGCCCGCGTCAAGGACGTCTCCAAGGAATTGGGCATCTATCTGGTCAACAGCGTCAATCCTTTCCGCCTGGAGGGGCAAAAGACGATCATGTTCCGCGTCCTGGAGGCCCTTCGCTGGAACCCGCCCGACTGGATCGTCGTCCCCGGCGGCAATCTCGGCAACAGTAGCGCCTTCGGCAAAGCTTTTAGCGAGCTTAAGGACCTCGGTCTGATTCCCTTCATTCCCCGCCTGGCGGTGATCAACGCGGCCGGCGCGAACACGCTGTTTGAGCTCTACCAGCGGCGCGGGTTGCGGTGGAATGGAGGAAACGCCGACCTACCGGCCGTCTGCCGCTATTACGACGAGCTGGATCGCGACCACCGCCGGGCCGACACCATCGCCAGCGCCATCGAAATCAACCGCCCGGTCAATCTCAACAAATGCCTGCGGGCACTGGAGACCTGCGACGGCGTCGTCCGCGAAGTCTCCGAGCAAGAAATTCTTGACGCCAAGGCCCAGGTGGGGGCCGGGGGCTTCGGTTGCGAACCGGCTAGCGCCGCCAGCGTGGCCGGCGCGCGGCAACTGATCGCCGAGGGGGTCATTGGCCGCAACGACCGCGTCGTTTGCATTCTCACCGGGCACCAGCTCAAGGACCCCACCGCCACCGTCGCCTATCACACGACCGACCAGGCCCAGTTCAACCAGATCCTGGGGAGCCGCGGCGTGAAGCGGGCAGCCTTCGCCAACCGGGCGATCGCCGTCAACAACGACCTGGACGAGATCATCAAGGCCATCCAGCTTTACAGTTGAATACTCGAAGTTAAGTCTTGTCAGTTCATCGAAGGACGACCATGTCGCGACTGCGGGTGGGGATACATGGAGCGGCAGGTCGCATGGGCCGCCGTCTGATAGCGCTTGGCTCGGCCGATCCCCTGTTGCACGTGGTAGCCGCCCTCGAATCGGCGGGCCATCCGCTGCTCGGGCACGACGCCGGAACCGTGGCCGGAGTGGGGGTCATCGGGCTGCCGCTGTCGGTCGAAATGGATGAAACGCCCGACGTGGTGATCGATTTCTCCGTCCCCGCCGCGGCCGAAGGTCTGGTGTCGACCTGCGTCGAGCGCGGGATCCCCGTGGTCGTGGCCACCACCGGCTTCCGCCCCGACCAAGAGCAGCGGCTGCGCGACGCCGCCGAAAAAATCCCGCTTCTCTCCTCCCCCAGCATGAGCCTGACCGTCAATCTCGCCATGCGCCTCTCGCAGGTCGCGGGCCAGGCACTCGCCCGGCACGAATCTGGGACCGACGTCGAAATCATCGAACGCCACCACCGCTTCAAGGAAGACGCCCCCAGC
>JALHPA010000502.1 GCA_022842745.1 Pirellulales bacterium | reverse complement strand
GACCGCTCCCCCCCCTTCCATCGCGGCCGCCGATCCCCCCACCTCGCTGGTCCCCAAGATCACCGCCTTCGGCCTGGCCAAGCGCGACGCCGGCGAGATCACCATGACCGTCGATGGCCAGGTCCTAGGCACCCCGGCCTACATGTCCCCCGAGCAAGCCCGCGGCCACGGCCACCAGGCCGATGCCAGAACCGACGTCTACTCCCTGGGCGTAATCCTCTACCAGTTGTTGACCGGCGAACTCCCCTTCCGCGGCAGCAAGGCCATGCTGGTCGTGCAGATTCTGAACGACGAGCCGCCTGGCCCCCGCAACCTCAACAACCGCATCCCCAGAGACCTCGAGACCATCTGCCTCAAGGCCATGGCCAGAGACCCCGCCAAGCGCTACCACACAGCCCAGGCCCTCGCCCAAGACCTCGGCCGCTTCCTCTCCGGCCAACCGATCCTCGCCCGGCCCGTCGGCTCTCTCGAGCGCGCCTGGCGCTGGGCAAAACGCCAGCCGGTCGTGGCGGGGTTATTAGCCGCTGTGATTGGCGCCCTGACCCTTGGCGTCGGCGCGTCGAGCTTTTTCGCTTGGAAAGAATCCCAGCAGCGCCAAAGCGCTCTCCAATTAGCCAACGAGAAATCGTTCCTCGCCAGCGAAAAGTCTCAATTGGCCCTCCGAAACCTCGAGCTAGCCAACGCCGCCTCCCAAGCCGCTGCTGACGCGGTTCGCGATCGCGACGCCAGTCGCAAACTTCAGTACGCCGCCGACATGGCCCTCTGCTCGCAGCTTTGGCAAAGTTCCGACGGCACGGCCCACCAAATCCGTGACCTCTTGGACTCGCATCGTCCCGCCCCAGGCCAAGCCGACCTGCGGGAGTTCACTTGGCGATATCAATCCAGCCTGCTCGAAGGTAGAGCGCGGGTCTTTTACCCGAAACAGCGCCCAATAGCCTTGAGCGTAAACCGCGACGGCAAGCTGACGGTCCTCCAGGCGGATTCCCGCGTCACAACATGGTCTAGAGACGCTGCCGAGCCGCCTCAGGACTCCCTGTTGATGCCCGACAAGTCCCATCACGCGGTCGCCCTCTCTCGCGACGGCCGGCATGCGGCGTTGATCGATCCGCAGGGCAATCTGACGTTGATCGAGGTCTCGTCAGGGACCCTCCGCCACCGCCTTGGCGAGGTGCCTAGCCTGCGAGGAGTCGACTTTACAGCCGATGGCCGCACGCTATTCGCGGTGGGCGACGACCAAACCGTTCGAGTGTGGACGGTCAACGACGGTCAACCACAGCAGGAATTTAACCTGCCAGTGCAGGGGGTTTCGGCAGCCGATTTGTCCAATGATCGAAATACTCTTCTTTTTGCGCGGAGTACGATGGTTTCCTTGATCGTTCGAACAGATGCCGCGCCCCATGCCCTTCGAGACGGCTCCGGGGGCTTTGTGACGTACCAAGGCGCAGTCACCGGCGATGGACGCTTGGCGGCCATTGGCAACGCCGGTGGCGAAACTCGGTTGTGGGATACCCAGTCCAAAATGCAGATCGGCAGTTTTCGAACCTCCAGTGCTGCCTTTCACCTAACGTTCTCAAGTGACGGCGGCACACTAGCCATCGGCGAAAAAAGCGGTCTTATAACGATTTGGAACACCCGCTCGCATGCCCTCGTCCAAACGCTGAAGGGGCATGACAAAACCATCAATCTTCTAAGGTTTTCCGAAGACGACCGCTTCCTGGCTTCAGCCGATCGGGGAGGCGCCATTCGACTCTGGGATCTTCAGCGCGAGGACTCGCGGAAGCTGAATGAGGCCGAAGTCGACGGCCTGGCCTATTCCGCCGATGGACGTTGGCTCGCCATTGGTGGGCCGTCCGGTCTACGTTTGCGCGATCGAGCTGCCGGAGACCGTCCGACCACTCTTGACAAGGTCCACACCCGCTCGGTTGCATTCTCGCCGGACGGCGCCTGGCTTGCCGCCGGCGGCCGAGGCGGCGACATTCGCCTCTGGCAAATCGCTCCCACAAGAACACAATTTCTTCTCCAACGTCCTGCCGCGGCCGTAGACGAAATCGGCATGCTCCGTTTCTCCGCCGACGGCAAACTGCTTATCGCGGCCTACGGTCGGCCCCACAATTTTAGCGGGCCGGGCCGGTCCAGCGTCGTCGCCCTATGGGATGTCGCCGACCGAACACTTCGCACAACCATCCAGACGGATCACGAGGCGTCGGCCCTCGCGCTCTCGCGCGACGGTCGAACCTTGGCCATCGGCACGCACGGCAACGACCTCGAACTCTGGAATACTCAAACCTGGCAGAGAACGGCCCGCCTGTCAGCCGTCCCCTTTTCGGCCTACGCCTCGCTCGTGTTCTCCTCCGACGGGAAAAAACTCTTCGCGGGAAATGTCGCCGGCGGGATCGAGGTCTGGGACGTCCCGCGCGCGGCCAAGTTGCGCACCATTCCGGCCCACGCCGACTGCGCCTTCACTCTGGCCCTCTCCCCCGATGGGCAAACTCTCGCCAGCGGTAGCTGGGACCGCTCGATCAAACTCTGGCACGTCGACACCGAACGCGAATTGCGATCAGTGCGCGCCCACTGGTCCTGGGTCTATTGCGTCGATTTCTCTCCCGATGGCGCCACGCTCGCTTCAGGCGGAGTAGAAAACTCATTCTACTTGCAGGAAACCACCCCGCGCAAGGATTCCCTCGCTCCCTCCCCCTGACCGCGCCCCGGACCTCCTCCTCGTCAACCGCGCCGGCGTTCCGCCGCCAACTTCGGCCACCACGCTCCTCCCCGCCCATTTCGCTACACTAAACGATTCCCCCATTCGTTGCACACGTTGCCCTCCCAACCAGAGGACTCCTCCATGCGCGTCTTCGTGCTCCAACCCCACGCCAATGCCTACCAGTTGCAGCGGCTCGACCGGCCGCCCCTCCCTCTTGGCCCCGGTCAGGTCCGCGTCCGCGTCCGCGCTTCCTCCTTGAACTACCGCGACCTCATCAATCAGAAAAATCTCGCGGGCCGCAATGTCAGCGGCGTGATTCCCCTTTCCGACGGGGCCGGAGAGGTCCTGGAGTGCGCCCCGGACGCAACCCGTTGGAAGCCAGGCGATCGGGTGGCCGCCATCTTCTTCCAGTCCTGGCTTGACGGTCCGTTTGACCTCGTTTACCACAAGTCCGATCTTGGCGGCACGATCGACGGAATGCTCGCCGACGAAGTCGTCCTCCACGAAAACGGACTGGTCGCCATCCCCGATTATCTCAGCTTCGAGGAAGCCGCCTGCCTCCCCTGCGCCGCCGTCACCGCCTGGAACGCCCTTGTCACCCGCGGCAACCTCCAGCCCGGCGCAAACGTGCTCGCCCTCGGCACCGGTGGAGTATCCGTCTTCGCCCTCCAGATCGCCGCCGCGACGGGTGCCCGCCCGATCGTCACCTCGTCGAGCGACGACAAACTCGCCCGCGCTTCGTCGCTGGGTGCGATTGCCGGCGTCAATTATCGCACCCATCCCGACTGGCAAAATGAAGTCTGGCGGCTCACTGGCAAGCGCGGCGCCGACCACGTAGTCGAGGTCGGCGGCCCCGGCACGCTGGAAAAATCGCTCCAGTCCGTCGCCGCCGGCGGGCAGATCGCCCTGATCGGCGTCCTCACCGGTTTCGGCCCCTCCCCCGTCAGTCTGTTCCCAGCCGTCGCCCGCAACGCCCGCCTGGACGGCATCTACGTCGGCTCAAGAACGCACTTC
>JALHPA010000501.1 GCA_022842745.1 Pirellulales bacterium | reverse complement strand
AAAGCAATCCGCCATTATCGCGGGCAGACTGGGCACTGAAAAGTGGGGCGCCCGCTCAGCGGCAGCACGACCCGGCAGCACAGGGAATTGAAGGCACTTGCGATTGAAGGCACTGAGGCGCCGCTGGACCGATTTTGGCGTATGCCCAGCCCATCCGTTTTGGGTAATGGTTCCCGCGTCCCGCCCCGGGCCGATCTAGGCCAACTCGGCGACCACCATGCCGTGAATTTCGAGCGGCGGAATCTTCACCCGCCACGCGGCGCCCTGCTTGTCGGGAGAAAGCTCCACGCCGTCCGGCTGCCAGGCGACGCGGCGGATTCTGTAGTTGTGGAATGACACGGAGATTCCATGCAATGGGACAATCTCCTCTCGCAGCGGCACGTCGTCGTCTGGTTTGGCGTGCCCGCCGGAGCTGTTGAGATTGTTGTACAGGTGGACGATAAGCCGGTCTCCCTCCGTGAGCGACTGCCGGTAGAAGCCCGCGTGAACGCACATCGGAGCTTCGACCTGGATGCCGAATGGACGGCCCGCTGCCCAACGAATCGCCTGCGCCAGGACCAGCCGCTGGTACGGGTAGGCATAGGAGTAGTAGGCCGCGTCCAGCCCGGCGGCCAGATATACCACGCGCCCCTCGCCATGACGGCGGACGACGGCGGCGGGAAACGATTGCCCGCCGGCCTCGCGTGGCGCGATGGTGGCCGCAACCGGCGTCGCGGCGTCTCGTAGCTCGATGGCTACCGCCTGTCCCTTGAAGGTCACCGCGCGATCACCGACGAATTCTTCTCGTTTGGGATGGTCGATCTCGCTTGCACGTTTCACGGCAAGGTCAAAAATGTTGCGGCGCTGTTCCCAGTAGTCGCCGCTTAGCCCGGCGGCGAAATTCGCGTCGATCGGTTCGACCATGCCCTTACCACTACTCAACCCGCCGCGATATCGGACGCCGAACAAGCTCCCCAGCGCGAAGTCGGTCCGCGGCGCCCCGAATTCGTCGCACAGGGACGTATCGACCGTCGCCACCACCCCCCCACCTCGCTCGACGTACTGCTCGATGGCTCGTGCCTGCTCGGCGCCCAGGCAGGCGGTATTCGGCAGAACCAGCACGCGGTAGGGGGCCAAATCCTCGGCGTTCAGGTTCCAATCGTTGATCACCGTCATCCCCAAGTGCTCTTCGACCGACGCGCGGAACATGCCAAACACGTTGGCCAGATACCGCTCCTCCACTTTCCCAGAGGAGCGGCCGTAGAACACGCGAGTCTGATCGCTCATCACCATTGCCCCCCACGGTTCCGGCGTTTTTCGCACGATCCAGTCGTGCCGGCGACGGATCTGCCGAAAGCCCTCGAGGGCGGACTGGCGGTGGTGGGGAAAGCCCAGCGAAATGCTTGCGTGGCTACCGTGGGTCAGCGCCAGCAGGACTCGCCGCAGCACTTCCTGCGGAGGAAAGCTGTCCGTGCCGTATGGGTTGCCGTGCGACATCATGTACGGCTCGCTGAAGCCAATTCGATGGTTGGTCACGGCCCACAAATAAGCGTTCGCAAACGCGGGCACGATCGAATTGCCCCGATTCGTTTCATCCAGCCAGAATTCCTGCGCCGGCGCATCGAACAACAGATTCATCCGGGTCGACATATTGCGGGGAATGTCGCGAAAATGGCCATATCGGCCGGCATTCGTCGTCCAGGTGACAAGAGCGCACTCGGGCTTGATCGAGCGCAATCGCTTCTGCATGCGTTCGACGAACGCTTCCATCCGGCGATCGAGCCAAAGTTGATACCGGCGAAAGGCCGCCGAATTCAGATCCACGTCGGGAATTTCGGCTTTCGCGTCTTCCCGATAGGCGTGGCGGCAGTGGACGCAGTAGCAGATTCCGCCGGTGTGGATCCCGTCGAAGCCGAACCCGTCCACGTCGGGATAGAGCGAGAGAATCTCGGCCAGCACCTCGATCAGAAAATCGCCCCACGGCCCCATTTGGCACAGCCCGCCGCCGACCGGGTTCTGGACAAGATCAACTTCCGGAATATCGCGACTGTTGGTGCGCACAGCCCGCCAATCTGGGTGCTTTTTCCAAGCTTGAACTTGCAATCCAGGCGGGATTGACGCCGTAACTCGCATTCCCAGCCGTTTGCACTCACCCACGTAACGCGTCAGGTGATCGGCGGGAATTTGTGGATTTCTCGCCAAGAATTTGCTGTCAAACAAGGCCCCGAAGGGATCTCCGAAGGCGATGTCGATCATCTGCACGCCATGGTCGGCCGCCAGGCGATAGTTCTCCGAGTCGGGAACTGAATAGGCGTAGCGGGATATGTCCTTCAGCCACTCCGGAATGCGAATCGCGCGAAATGGCTGTATATCGAATGGCTGCGCCGCGATCCTCGGTCCCCAAATTTCGTCTGGTCGAGCGGCAGTGCTTGTGTCAGACGCTTTCACCACCGTGGATCCAGCGGAAATCGCGCTTGCCGCGGCGACTTGAAGGAACTCTCGTCTCGCTAACGAACCGAGACCAACGCGTTTTTCCATCGCATTCGTTCCGCTTGGCCTGTGGGACCGGGGCCCCAAGCTCCTTGAAGCATTCGGGCTGCTTTTGAGCGGCGGCCACTTCGGCTACAACTCGCCGCGGATCCGAATGACCTGGCCGCTCTTCGACGTTGGGCTCACATCCGCTCCCAGTACCGTCACGTATAGCGTTCCATCCGGGGCAAACGCCATCGACGTGGGCCGTTCGAGAGTCGCCACGCGCAACGGACGGATCGCCTGCCGCCCCTGTTCCAATACGGAATCCAAGCGATACAGTCCCCCCCGAGATGGATCCGACCAGGATAAATCGATCGCGTATAACAATCCGGATCGCGGATGATAGGCCAGCCCTGCGACGTCGTTCAGTTGGGTCTCGAGCCGCAACAGCAGCTTCCCCGACCGCCCATTGTAAAACGCCAGCACGCTGTCGTTCGGTTTGTCGAGCGTTCCCCGCAGTCCCAGCACAATTTCGCCCCGTTTGCTGATCGCCAGGGCGTTTGGCGCGATCGCCCCCGTATCCGGCTTGGTCTTCACAAACGTCTTCAATTGTCCGGCCGTGACGCCATTCAATGCTGCCCGCAATATCCAGCCTTGCTCGCGGTCCCCCTCCCCCACGACAAACAGTTCCGAGGGTGAATTCGCCACACAGAGAAAGTCTCCTTCGCCGCCCCCCGCTTCGGCGCCCGCGGCGATCGGACCCAGCTTTTGCGCGGCGGCGTCGACGGTCAGCGCGTGGTTGTCGTCGGGCAGGGTATAGACGCGAATGAGATCCTCGCCCCGTGGGTGCGAACCCTCTCCCACCGCCAGCGTCACCCGGTCGAGAAACGCCAAACCCAATGGCCCCCATCCAAGCCCGAATGGTTTGTTCTCGCTCTCGACGCCAAAACCAGTAATGGCCGGCGAGGCCTGGTGGTTCTTTGCCGGGCTGATCCGCGTAATCTGCCCCGCCGAGGTTTCCGATACGAGTACGTCGAACGAACCGGGTTGAATGGCGATCCCCCAGGGATGCGCTAAACCGCTCGCGACCGTGGCCGTTTCCACGGTCGGCGCATTGTCCGCAGCCGACGCGCCCATCCGGCTCGCGAGCATCCCGACCAGGCACAACCAGACCAGAACCTTCGCGCTCATACCAATCCTCCCCAGTCGGAAACTGCCACGCCCAGCGAACTGCCGCCTCTCGCCCCGACCTCTCCCGGTTTAC
>JALHPA010000500.1 GCA_022842745.1 Pirellulales bacterium | reverse complement strand
TCGCAAAATCTCAACGTAACGGCCGAGATTTTTGATCCCGGCCGTGTGATCGCGCAGCCCGTTTTTCCAAGGGCTGCTATACCGACACTTCCACAAGGTTGTCCACCGATCGCACTCCGTCAAGATCTTTTACCGCGCTGAGCGCAACCTGTTTGAGGTAGTAGCTCGGGACGCGACCGGCGATTAACAATACGCCGTCTTGGAAGCGGCATTTTAACCGCTGGAGAGCAACATAGGGGCTTTCCCGGAAAATTTGCTCGGCTCGCTCGGCCGGGCAAGCGGTATCGGACATCGTATCAGACAATGGCTCGCGTGGCGCATCAGGTTTCATGGCACCAGCCTCCTGATTCCACCGAATTGCAAACCACGTACCGTTCGCCGGAGCAGCCGGTCCGTTTGCCTGGGCGGCCCTATCGGCCGTCATTTTTGCTATCGCCGGAATTGGGGCGGATTGCATCTCCCAGGGCGGTGATCGCGTCAGAAAAGAGGCCCCTGGCATCCCACGCGGCGCGGCGCAAGTTCCACCGGCCTATGGAGCGCCGCCAAGGAGCGATGATCCCCCTCGGCAGCGCCGATCGTCCGACGTTCCTCCGTGGCGCGCCTCAGGATCGGCGGGATAGAGACGGCGATTTCGCGGTTGGCGGGTCGGTCAAATCAGCACAGAATTCTATGCGCGCGTCCCCGTTGACCGTGCGTTTTCGCACGTTTCCGAAATGGCGGTGTGCGGTCGGTATACAGATTTTCTCCCCTTTTCCTGGTCACAAATGTGCAAGGATTGAGGGATTTGAAATTCCCCTGCGCGCCCTAGCAACAGTAGTCGTAACGGGTTGTAACCGCCGGTCGCATTTCGGGGGAGGGCTTTGCAGACAGCGGCATGGCACTTGCCTTTGGTACGTTTCGCCGGCGAAGACCTATTCCCTTTCCAGGCGGCGCCCGGTCAGCAATAGGCGTCTAGGCGGCGTAATTTTCGTCGGCCGTGGTCGGGTCGGAAGCGTCCCTGTTTCCGGCTCCCGCGAATTTCTCCTGCAACGTAGGGAGGATTTTGCGATGGCCGTCAGCATCCCAGGCCCGGTGGAGCGTCCCGGAGTTGCCATGCATGCCCCGATTGTCACCGTGCAGCAACACCTGCTGCGGGAGCAGCGGCGCATCTCGGGCGTGTCGGGAGAGTTCTCCTGGCTGGTCTCGGGCATTACGCTGGCGACGAAGTTGATCGAGGCGAAGCTGCGACGGGCCGGCTTGTCCGATATCATCGGCGTGGCTGGCCAGATCAATGTTCAGGGTGAAATACAGGAGAAGCTGGACGTGTACGCCAACGACATGCTATTGCACGCGTTGGGAGTGCGCGAAAGCGTGGCGATGATGGCGTCCGAGGAAAACCAGCATCCGGTGCTCGCCCACGGCGGCTCGCCGCACGCGAAGTATATCGTGATCTTCGATCCGTTGGACGGTTCCTCGAACATTGACGTTGGCGTCAGCGTCGGCACGATCTTCTCGATCTTGCGGCGCACGTCCGAACATTTGGAAAGCGACGTGTGCGCCAGCGAGGTGTTGCAATGCGGCTTACGGCAGGTGGCGGCCGGATATGTGCTGTACGGTTCGTCCACCGTGCTGGTGTATAGCGCTGGAAATGGGGTTCACGGCTTTACGCTCGATCCCGCGATTGGGGCCTATGTGTTGAGCCACCCCGAACTGCGCATCCCCGACCGCGGCAAGTTCTACTCCATGAACGAAGCCAACCTCGACCGAGCGCCGGTCGAATATCAGAACTTCGTCGGCCAATTGCGGCGCGGGGACTTGGGGGTGCGCTACGGCTCGCGGTATATCGGCTCGCTGATTGCCGATTTTCACCGCACGTTGATCAAAGGGGGCGTGTTTCTCTATCCCCCCACTCCCGATCAGCCGGCGGGAAAGCTCCGGCTACTGTACGAGGCCAACCCGGTGGCGTTTCTGGTCGAACAGGCCGGCGGGATGGCGACGGACGGCCGCCGCCGGATCCTCGAAGTCCAACCCAAGAGCATCCACCAGCGCACGCCGCTGGTCGTGGGCAGCAAGACCGAAGTCGAAGCCTTTCTCGCTTGCGTCGACCAAGCGCACGCGGGAAACGTTGCGTCCGACGGTCGATCGGCGGTTAACGCGGCCCAATTAGATCTTTCGATTCACCCCCCCCTCCAGGAGTTGTCCCGATGACCCGCGAAGTCGTTGTTCTCAGTGGCGCCCGGACCGCGATCGGCGGCTATGGCGGCAGTCTTAAAGACATCCCTCCCAGCGAATTGGCGGCGCAGTGCGTCAAGGAAGCGGTCGACCGCTCCGGCATCGCTCCCGACGAGGTGGGGCACGTGGTGTTCGGCAACATCATCCACACCGACGTCCACGACCACTACTTGGCGCGCTTTGCGGCGATCCGCGGCGGATTGCCCCATGAGACCCCTGCCCTGACCCTCAACCGGCTCTGCGGGAGCGGTCTGCAGGCGATCATCACCGCGGCTCAGACGATCCAGCTTGGCGACGCGAACGTCACCGTCGCCGGGGGGGCCGAAAATATGAGCCGCAGCCCGTACCTGGCCCCCGCCATGCGCTGGGGGGCGAGGATGAACGACACCACAATGGTCGATGTCATGGTCGGGGCGCTGAGCGATCCCTTTGACGACTGCCACATGGGCGTGACCGCCGAGAACGTCGCCAAGAAATATAACATCTCCCGCCAGGATCAGGACGCTCTCGCCGCCGAGAGCCACCGCCGCGCGGCGATCGCCGTCGACAAGGGATATTTCAAAGCGCAAATCGTCCCGGTCGCCGTCAAGGCCAAGAGGGAAACCGTCCCCTTTGAAGTCGACGAAACCGTCCGCCGCGACAGCACTGCCGAGCGGCTCGGTAAACTCAAACCGGTCTTCGATCCCGCAGGCAGCGTAACCGCCGGGAACGCCTCGAGCATCAACGACGCCGCCGCGGCGGTCGTGCTGATGGAACGCGGAATGGCCGAAAAGCGCGGGCTGCACCCCCTTGGTCGGCTCGTTGCTTACAGCTACGCCGGGGTCGATCCGAAGTACATGGGGATCGGGCCGGTTCCCGCCGTGAAGTCCCTGCTGCAAAAGACCGGTTTTGGCCTCAACGACATCGATGTTTTTGAAGTCAACGAAGCCTTTGCCGCGCAAGCGATCGCTGTCTGCCGCAGCCTGGAATTGCCGATGGACCGGACCAATCCCAATGGCAGCGGGATCTCTCTTGGCCATCCGATCGGCGCGACCGGCTGCATCCTGGCCATCAAGGCCCTGTACGAGCTAAAACGGACCGGGGGCCGGCGGGCGCTGGTCACCATGTGCATCGGCGGCGGCCAGGGAATCGCGGCCATTTTTGAACGTCTCTAACGCCGACCCATCTGCGTACCGACAAAAAACGAATAACCACACACTAGCGCCCTCCCACCGGCGCGACAAATTTGACCCTTAAAGAAAATCTGGAGGTTTGGCGATGGGACGACTGGAAGGTAAGACGGCCTTGGTAACGGGCGCATCGCGCGGCATTGGCCGCGCAATCGCCATCGAACTGGCCCGGGAAGGCGCGCGAGTCGCCGTGAACTATCAAAACAACGAGGCCAAGGCGCAGGAAGTGGTGGACGAAATCGCCAAATTCGGTGGATCGGCCATGCTGGTCAAGGCGAACCAGGCCGACCCGCACGAAGCCCGGGACATGGTCAACCGCGTCGCGGCCGAATTCAAGCATTTGGACA
>JALHPA010000499.1 GCA_022842745.1 Pirellulales bacterium | reverse complement strand
TTCGCAACTTCACGGTGACGGGGGCGTCGAAGCGGGGTTGGACGACGTGGTTGACGTCGGCGGTCGACCCGCGGGTGAGCGCGCTTGCGCCGATGGTGATCGACATGTTGAACATGGCACCGCAAATGCGGCACCAGGTGGAATCGTTTGGCGAGTTTTCCGAGCAGTTGCACGACTACACGGAAAAGGGGTTGCAGAAGTTCTTGTCGAGCGACCCGGGGCGAAAGCTGGTGGAGATCGTCGATCCGTTCAGTTACCGGGAGCAGATCGGGCAGCCGAAGCTGATCATTTTGGGAACGAACGACCGGTACTGGCCGCTGGACGCGTTGAACCTGTATTGGGACGGGTTGACGGGGGATAAGTACATTTTGTACGTGCCGAACAACGGGCATGGTCTGCGCGATACGGGCCGGATGATCGGCACGATCGGCGCGCTGAACGAACACGTGGCGAACGGCAAGAAGCTGCCGCAATTGCGGTGGTCGCACAGTTCGCGGGGGGCAAGCGCGTTGTTGCGGATCGAGAGCAACGTCAAGCCGCGGGAAGTGAATATCTGGCTGGCGGAGAGCGGGACGAGGGATTTTCGCAAGGCGATGTTCCGGTCCGTGCCTGCCACGCAGGATGGGGAGGCGTATTTCCACGAGCTGCCGCTGCCGAAGGCGGGATTCGCGGCGTTTTTCGGGGAAGTCGTATTTGGCGACGACGCGAAGTATTATTTATCGACGAATGTACGGATCGTCGATTCCAAGTCCGGCTCGAAATAGCGGCGTTGGCGGGGTCCCCAAGCGCCATCGAGCACCATCAAGGGGAGCGCTTCGCAATGTCATCTGGCAGTCGATTCGTGGCGGGTATGTGCCGAGCCGCCGGTTGGGCGGTTGTGGCCAGCATTCTGATCGTCCCTTCGCTCGCGGCGGGGGAGAGCCCCGGTGGAATCGCCAAGCATGAGCGGTGGGTGACTTCGCTGGCGTTTTCTCCGGATGGGGGGACGCTGTTGACCGGCGGGGGGCAGAGTCTGTTGTACCGGCCGGGGGACGTGATCGTCTGGAAGACCGCGGATGGGTCGGCGGCGCAGCGGTTGGCGGGGCACGAAACGGCGGTCTGGGGAGTGGCGATTTCGCCGGACGGAAAACTGGGGGCTTCGGCCGGATACGACGGGCAAATCAAGCTGTGGGATTTGACGGAAAACAAGCTAAAGGCCGATTTGAAGAAGCAGAAGAACTGGGCGCGGGGGGTGGCGTTTGCCCCGAGCGGGAAGCGGCTGGCGATGGCGTGCGAGGATGGGTCGGTGATGGTATGGGACGTGGAGGGGGGGAAGGAACTGAAGTCGCTGGCCGCTCACACCGGACCGGTCCACGCGATCGCTTGGATCGGGGAGGGAATGGTGCTGACGGGCGGGGGGGACAAGTTGGCGAAGGTGTGGGACGTGGAGAGCGGGATGGAAAAGGCGAAGCTGGAGGGGCACGGGGACGCGGTGCTGGCGGTGGCCGCAAACAAGGAGGGGACGTTGTTGGCGACGGCGGGGGCCGACCGGACGGTGCGGCTGTGGAACAGCGAGGGGAAAGAGCAAGCGAACCTGGGGAGCCACAAGGATTGGGTGACGTCGGCGGCGTTTTCGCCGGATGGGGGGACGCTGGCGACGGGGGGCTACGACCGGGTGGTGAAGTTGTGGAATGTGGCGGAGAAGAAGGAGGCGGGGGCCCTACCGGCGGCAAAATCAAGCGTGTGGGCCGTGGCGTATTCGAGCGACGGCAAGCTGTTGGCCGCGGGGAGCCACTCGGGATTACAGGTATGGGAGATGCCGGAGCGGAAGGAACGTTTTCCGTCGCCGGCAGCGGAAGAAGGGGAAAAAGCCAAGGCAGCGGTGAAGGAGGAACCGGTAGCCGAGGCGCCTAAGGAACCGGCCGCCGAACCACCAGCGAAGCCGCCAGCGGCGGAGGGGGCGAAGGAAGCGAAACCAGCCGCCGCGGAGGGTGATAAGTCGCCGTAGTTATTTGCGGCATCCAAGCTCCAAAACCGGCACATCGCCGTTGCCGTCGCGCGGTCTGATCAACGGTGATGCCTACCGACAACCAATCAATGAGACCATTTCGTGCTTGCAACATTGAGCAGTGGGCCGACAGGTTGGATGCGCGTGCCGATATGCCAACCCTGCTGCGGCGATTGGTGCATGCGACGCTGCGCGACTCGTCACGAGTGGATTTTCCCGCTTGGGAGGGAATTGAGCGTCCAGGGTGGGATGGCGTCGTCGTATCGCCCACGGGCAATTCGTTCGTACCGGAAGGGATAAGCTACTGGGAGATCGGCGCATCGAGGAACGTAAAAGGCAAGGCAGATGGCGACTTCAAGAAGCGGACGGAAGATCCGATTGTAGCGATGCCGTCCAATAGCACGTACGTTTTCGTCAGCCCTAGGAAATGGACTAGAAAAATAGCGTGGTGCAACGAAAAGAAGGGCCTTGGACAATGGAAGGACATTCGGGTTTATGATTCAGGTGACCTGGAGCAATGGCTTGAGACCGCGCCTGCGGTGGCGATTTGGTTTGGCCGCGTGCTTGGTATCCGTCCACTCGGAGTAAGTGATTTAGAACGGTATTGGGACAGTGTTTCGAGTCTGACGAATCCGGCGTTACTTCCCGAGGTGTTTGTCGCATCGCGAAGCGAGGAAGAATCGAAAGTCCTTGAATGGATGGCGGAGCCACCCACGGTCTTGGCAATCGAGTGCCGATCACTCAGCGAGGTAATTGACTTTGTCTTGGCTGTGCTAACACGGCTCGATCCCAAACTTCGCGATTGTTATCTGTCGCGGAGTGTCATCGTCGAGTCCCGTGATGCTTTCGATGTTCTGCGGGACTCTGCGTGCCCGCTGATTTTGCTTGTCCGGCCAAGTCTCGCACTCGAAGCTGACTTGGTGTCCTCCGCAACTCGAAACGGCCATCATGTCCTTGTGGCCGTCACCCGGATAACCCAAACGAATGTGAAGGCGATGCCCCTGCCTCGAGCATATCGTTACGAACTCGCCAAGGCGCTCGAACTGTGTGGCTATTCTGAGGTGGAAAGCGAGCGGGCTTCGAGGGCTGCAGGGGGTAGTTTGACCATTCTCAAACGTCGACTGGCGACGGTCCCGACAACGAACTCGCCGTCTTGGGCTAACGCCACCTCGGCATCGAGAATTTCACCGTTCCTTTGGATTGGGGGATGGACAAGCAATTGCGAAGCCGATTGCCAGGCGGTTTCTCGATTGACTGGTTGCTGCCAAAAGGACCTCGAAAGCGCGGCAAATATGCTCGCTGAATGCGAGGAACCCCTGTTGATTCGTGGACCGGACAGGTACTCGCTTCTGTCGAAAGAGGATGCGTGGATGTTGCTTGGCCGACATGTCAGCGAGTCTGAATTTAACCAATTTGAAAGTCTGTCAGCGGAAATAGTAATCGACCACGGCCGTAGGCCGTGGCTTTGGCCTGCCCCGCTGAACGGGGCGTTTGGATGAATGGAAGGCCCCAGCGGGGCCGTGTGTTAAAGTCAGTTCTTACTCAAACAATTGCGATTGGCCTTGGTCTCGATGCTCTTGCTCGCGGATATAGCGCCGTACGGTTTCTTCGTCGCGGCCAACCGTACTGACCCAATAACCGCTGGCCCAAAAGTGCAACCCCGCCATCCGGCGTTCCCTCAACAATTCGCGGTGAACGCGTACCGCGCTCTTCCCTTTGATGAAACCAACAATGTACGAGACC
>JALHPA010000498.1 GCA_022842745.1 Pirellulales bacterium | reverse complement strand
ATGGTCCGGTCCATCCCAGCGGGAGAGCCGGCGCCATCCTCGCTCGCTGAGAACGCCGCGTCGGCAGGTTCAGAGACCTCGCCCGCCATCGCGGCCAGCGAAGGAGGCGCCGCTGCGACCGGACGGCTGCGGCGAAGGGAGAAATCGGGGCCTTCGCTCCGAGAAGAGTTGATAGAAATCGTGCGCGAAGATCCGGACGCGGCCGCCAACGTCCTGCGAAGCTGGATCGGAAACGCCGGATAGATGGGAGTCAGGTTGGCGGTACGATCGCGGCGCCGCCTGCGGAAACCGAGAACCAACGACATTGGCACTCATCCCGCGGGTCGCTGGCTGAAAAAAGTGTGGTTCGTAGTTCCCAAGATGTGCAAGGAAGCGCCCAGGCATGAAGCCTTCGCTACGGAAAGCCGCCATCCTGATCGCGAGCTTGGATACCCCGACGGCGGATCTGCTGCTGGAGCAGATGGGGCCGGAGCAGGCTGCGCGCGTGCGGCGCGAAATCGACAGCCTGGACGACGTGGATCCGGCCGAGCAAAAACAGATTCTGGACGAATTCCGGCGCGGTCCGGGCCAGCCTGCGGCAGAAACGACGCGGAGCGTGGAATTGGATCTTTCCTCGAACCGCGGCTCGGCTTCGGCGGCGGTCTCGCTGGAATTATCGGCGGCGGCCGCGGAGAGCGAGAAGCCGCGGATGTTCCGTTTTCTGGACGACGCCCCTTGCGAATCGCTGGCCGAATATCTGGGCAAAGAGCATCCGCAGACGATCGCGGTGGTGGTATCGCATTTGCGCGCCGACCGCGCCGCCGAGGTCCTGCACCTCATGCCTGCCGCCGTTCAGGCCGACGTCATGCAGCGGCTGGCCGATTTGGAGACGGCGGACGCGGATATTTTGCGAGAGATGGAGCAAGGGTTGGAAAGCTGGCGAAACGAGCAGATTCGGCATCGCAAGCGCCGGGCCGACGGAGTGGCGGCAGTGTCGGCGATTCTGGCCGCGGCTCGCCCGGAAGCGCGGCGCGATTTGTTGCGCAACCTGGCGGCGAAGGACGAAAAGTTCGCCGGCCGATGGAAGGCCCCGCCTGCGGAACGGACGCTTGCAGGGGTCAAGGAAAAGAAGCCGCTGGAATCCCGCTCCTTCGCGGAATGCACGGCATTGACCGACGCGGAACTGCGAAGGTGGCTGGAACTTGCGCCGCGGGAGGTGCTGGTCCTGGGCCTGGCAGGCGCCGAGGCGGGATTTGTCGAGCGGGTGCTTAAGCTCGTTCCGGCGGAACGGTCGCGGCCGCTGCGCAAGGCGCTGGCCCATCTGGGTCCAACGCGGCTGAGCGACATTCGCGAGGCGCAGCAGGCGCTCGCGTCGCTGGCGGCAGAGATACGGGCGCGCATCGAGCCACCCGCGGAAGCGGTGGGCGATGCGAGGATCCTCGCGGCGGCCTAAACGGCGGTTCAACGAACCGCGACCTCCTGCGGAACCGATTAAGACGAAGAAAGAGACGACGATCCGCGAATGTCCACCGTGATCAAATCCACCGCCGCCGGCTCAGTCGCGCAGCACATTGCCTTCAACCTCGAGGACATGTCGCAGCGGGCAGCGCAATACGTCGAGCAAGTGCGCCGGCAGGCCGCTCAGATCGTGGTCGAAGCCCAGCAGCAGGCCGAAGCCGTCCGCAAACGGGCGGAAGAGGAGGGAAGGCAGGCGGCGATGCGGGCGGCCGAAAAAGTGCTCGATGAAAAGGTGGGGCAACGGATGCAGACGCTGATTCCGGCCTTGGAGAAGGCCATTCGCGAGATCACCGACGCCAAGCAATCGTGGCTGGCGCATTGGGAGCGGGGTGCGGTGCAGCTTTCGGCCTCGATCGCGAAAAAAATCATCCGGCGGGAGATTTCCCGCGATCCACAGATCACGTTGGGACTGGTCCGGGAGGCGCTGGAGATGATTTCCGCGGACTCGTCGCTACGAATCGTTCTGCATCCGGACGATCTGGCCACGTTGGGCGGACAAGTCGAAGCGCTTTTGCAGCGCTGCCGGCGGACCGGCGCGGCCGAGATGATCGCCGATCCGACGATGGAGCCTGGGGACTGCAAGGTCGAGACCGCTTTTGGCGCGGTCGATCAGCGGATCGAGGCCCAATTGGAGAGAATCGCCAGTGAACTAGTCGACGATCCGACCGATTGATCGTCGGCGTCGGCGTTGGGCTTGTGCCCAGTTCGATCAATCCTGAAAGAGTCGAAAAAAGCAACGGAATATATGTTGGACCTGGAGGAGCAACTCGAACGCATCATGCCCACGGCGCTGGTGGGGAGCGTGGTCCGGACCACGGGTACGATCGCCGCGGTGGCGGACTTTCCCGCGCCCGTCGGCGCGCTCGTGGAGATCGAACGGCAGACGGAAGCGCCCTTGCGGGCGGAGGTGATTGGTTTTCGCGATCGGGAAACGCTGCTGTACCCATTGAGCGCAATGACCGGTGTGCGCCGCGGCAATCGGGTGCGGCTGCGGCGCACCTCGCGGTGGCTGCGGGTGGGGGAAGGGTTGCTGGGGCGGGTGGTGGATTGCGAAGGGCGATGCATCGACGGGCGACGGCAACCGGCGCTTGAGCGGCGGACGCCGCTCGATCGGGATCCGCCGCAAGCGACCCACCGACCGCGGATCCAGACCCCGTTGGGAACCGGCGTTCGCGCCCTCGACGCCTTATTGACGTGCGGCAAGGGACAGCGGATGGGAATCTTTGCCGGCTCGGGCGTCGGCAAGAGCGTGACCTTGGGAATGATGGCCCGGTATACCGCCGCCGACGTCAACGTGATCGGCCTGATCGGCGAGCGGGGCCGGGAAGTGAACGAATTCTTGGAGCGAGATCTGGGCGAAAGCGGCCTCGCCCGTAGCGTCGTGGTGGTCGCCACCAGCGACGAACCGGCGCTGCGGCGCGTGCAAGCGGCGCTCACCGCCACCGCGATCGCCGAATACTTTCGGGATTCCGGCCGCGACGTGCTGCTGATGATGGATTCGCTGACTCGGTTTGCGATGGCGCAGCGCGAGATTGGCCTGGCAGCCGGCGAGCCCCCCACCACCCGCGGCTATCCGCCGTCGGTATTCGCGCTCTTGCCAAGGCTGGTCGAGCGGGCGGGGCGATCGCCGGCAGGGAGCATCACGGGCTTTTACTCGGTGTTGGTCGAGGGTGACGATCCACAGGAGCCGATTTGCGATACGGTGCGAGGATTGCTCGACGGACATACCTGGCTGTCTCGCAAGATGGCGGCGCGGGGACATTATCCGGCGCTCGACATTCTGGAGAGCATCAGCCGCGTAATGAATGACATTGTGGAGCGGCCCCACTTCGAGGCGGCGCTGGGCATTCGCGAATTGCTGGCGGCGTACCGCGATCACGAAGATTTGATCTCGATCGGCGCGTACCGCAAAGGGGCGAACCGCACGGTGGATACGGCCATCGACTTTTTGGACGAGATCAACAAATTTTTGCGGCAGCGGGTGGACGAACCTGTAACCCAGCCGGCGGCCGCGGCGGAATTGACTCAACTTTTTCGTAAGACGCAGGCCAAAGCCGCAACCCCGACGGCGGCTGGCAAGTAGCCGGTCCAGCGCTTCGACCGCTGCGATGAACCCCGGGATGGACAAGGAGTGCATACCGCTTGAGCGTATTTCGATTTCGGCTCTCGACCTTGCTGAGACTGCGCGAAGCCGATCGCGACGAGCGCAAGGTGCGATTGGCGGAAGCGCAACGT
>JALHPA010000497.1 GCA_022842745.1 Pirellulales bacterium | reverse complement strand
AAACCCTGACCATCACCAACGTCAGCGCGACCAGTCAAGGCGGAACGGTCAGTATCGACGGCGGAAATCGCCTCCGCTACACGCCTCGGCCCAATTTCTTCGGAACCGAGACCTTCAGATACGCTATCAGTGACGGCAACGGCGGCGTCGCCCAAGGCAACGTCACCGTCAACGTCACCAACGTCAACGACAATCCCACTGCCACGGCCGATGCGCTCTCCGTCGCCGAAGACTCCGTCGGTAATGCTCTCAATGTGCTCGCCAACGACAACAACTCCCCCGACCCGGCGGGAGAAACGCTGACGATCACCGCCGTCGGACCCACCAACCGCGGCGGCACGGTCACGATCGCCAACGGCGGCGCGGGACTGGTCTACACCCCCGCCGCAAATTTCTTCGGACTCGAGACGTTCACCTACACCATCTCCGACGGTAACGGTGGAACCGCGACCGCAACCGTGACCGTCAACGTTACCAACGTCAACGACAACCCCACCGCCACGGCCGATTCGTTCACGGTCACCAAGAACACCGCCGCCAACCGGATCAACGTCCTGGCCAACGACTCCAACGCCCCCGATCTCGCCGGTAGCGAAACCCTCGTCGTCACCGGAACCAGCACCCCCACCCAAGGCGGAACCGTCTCCATCGCCCCCGGCGGCGCCGGCGTGCTCTACACCCCAGCCCCCGATTTCGTCGGCACCGAAACCTTTACCTACACCGTTTCCGACGGCAACGGCGGCTCGGCCAGCCAGACGGTCACGGTCACCGTCCTCGACTACATCCCCGGCAGCCTGTCTGGCTACGTCTACGTCGACACGAACAACAGCGGCGGCAAGGATATCCTCGAAAAGGCTCTGGTCGGCGTTACCCTGCGCCTCTCCGGCACGAACCAGCTCGGCGCAGCAGTCGACATGCTCACCCAGACCGACGCTGCTGGCTTCTACATGTTCGCCAACCTGATCCCCGGTCAATACACGATCACCGAAGTCGGACCCGAGCAATATATCGACGGCTTGGACGCGATCGGCTCGCAAGGCGGCTTATCCGCGCACGACCAGTTCTTCATCCAACTGGCCAATGGAATGCACGGGACCAACAACAACTTCGGCGAGCGCGGCCTCAAGCCCGAATACATCGGCCGACCAGACTTCTTCTTCCCGCGCTAATCCCTAGCGGCCCGCCGCCGGCGCGCCGGACGCGGGGGAATCGGCCGCGGCGGAATCGGAAGCAGGCAATTCCACCGCCGATATCCCCCGAAACCGCAGGTCGGTCGTCGGGTCGTGCCCCTGCAGCGCCAGCGTTCCCGCCTCCGTTCGGCAGCCCTTGCGCGGATTGGCGTCCGCCGGCCGCGGATCGGTCCAATCGCTCACCTGCAACCCGTTCACCCACGCCGCCATATGCTTCCCTGACACCACCAGGGTCATATTCGTCCACGCAAAATCATCGGCGTTGACCCGCCGCGCGTTCTGCCGGCGATAGAACCCCCCTGTGCCGCAATCGATCGGCTTGCTTCGATCGCCCTCCTTGTAGCCATTCTGTATCTGGCACTCGTAACCCTGCGTGTACTCTCCCGGAATCCCGCGAAAGAACACTCCGCTGTTCAAATGGCGACCATTGGAAAACACCTCCCACTGCGCGACAAAATCCCCAAACAAGCGATCGCTGACGAGCGCCCCCGGCCCGCTCTTCACGCTCACCTCCCCCTCCGTGTTCACCGAAAACGTCGATTGCTTCCCGGGAAATACGCTCCACCCGGTCAAATCCTTGCCGTTGGTCAGCCGCTCCAGTCCCAGCGGCCGGAGCTTCACGTTGCGAAATTCCACTTTGCCCACGTTGAACTGCAAGCCAATCCGCCCCCGTTTCAACGGCCGCGGGTCTTCGTAATCCAACACGGTCTCCCCATCGAGCTTCACACGGGACTTGCCCCCCTCCAGCGATACATGGAACGTGTGCCACTCCTCGTCAAACTTGCCCGTCAAGCTGCGCTTCCGCTGGACGTAGCTCCCAGTCGGAAACGGGCTGACTGCCGGCGCGGCGATATTGAGCTCGTAACAGTCCTCGGCCGGGTTGCGGGGCTTCACCGGGGTGCGGAGAAACACGCCGCTATTGGTGCCCTCCGCCGCGCGAAAATCCACGCGCAGCTCGAAATCGGCGAATTCGCTCGTGGTGCACAACAACCCCGGCGCCCCGCTGCTAACCGACAGCACCCCCTCCTGGATTTCCCAATGGGCCTTGGAACCAGGTTCCCAGCCGTATGTCGTCTCCCCGTCGAATAACAGTATCCAACCCTTGCCCAATTCATCCGCCGTAAGCCGATTGATTGGCGCTGCCGCCCCCCCCTCGGCCGCGATGCCCGCGCAAATCCCGACCGAAAAAATCGCCCCCCACAGCACGAGACCAACGACGCAGGCGCGCATCACGCATCCCCCTCCAAGTCCGTAGTTTTCCAATCGCTGCATCGTACTTCCGCGCCCCTCCGCTCGCCACCATAAAAAAACGCCCCGCAACTGCCATTAGCAGGAGCGGGGCGCGGAACAAGCTTTGTAGGACTATGACAACCCGGTCGGAAAACTCTCCCGACCGCTACGCCTTCTGCGGCTCGTCCTTCGGCTCGCTGACCGGCGGTTCAAACCGCGGAGCGGTCGCTTCCACGTGGTCGTCGGCGTACGTCGACGTCATCCGCCGGCCCGACGCGTTATTCTCCGTGTCTTCGTGAATGTCGCGCAAGCCTTTCTTGAACTCGGTCACGCTCTTTCCCATCGACCGGGCCACGCTCGGCAGCCGGCTGCCAAACAGCAGCACCGCCAATCCGCCGATAATGCACAATTCCAAAGGGCTTAATCCAAACATGAATTCCTCGCAGCAATTCGAATCGAGATTTTCGACGGCAGCCGCAGTCTGCCGGAAGGGTAGGTGGGCACGCTGATCTATCGTTTCCCGTCCCGCGCGACTGCGGTCGCGGCCAAGGGGCGGGCATTATGAATTCAATCGTCCAATCGCTAAAGCCGAAGTCACCGTCACCCCTCGATGCCTCGTCACCCCTTGATGCCTCGTCTAGGGCTTCCGGCTATTCGGCGCAGGAGGCTCCTCGTCGATCCCCTGCACCCCTTTTTTGAACTCCACCACCCCTTGCGCGAGCGATCGCATCAATCCCGGTATCCGTGTGCCAAATAGCAACAAGAACACCAGCCCGATTACGACGACTTCGAGAACATTGAGAAAGGCGAAAACCGGCATGCGGGGGTACTCGTCGCCGAGGAAGGACCAATCGCCCAAGACCGTGCAGGCTACAACCGCAACCGCGACAACTGAAACCGCTGTAACCCGCGTTCTTACAACGCTTTATTCTACTGGACGCAGTGCGCGTGTCAAACTGGCGAAGCCCCCAATATCGCCCCGTCAAAAGCGCAAAATCGTTCGACGTCTCTGCTACAGAAGGCTTTTCTCGAAGATGCGGTAGGTCTTGTAGTGGCGTCCCCCAACCGCTTCGATCGTGCGGTTCACCATCGGATTGTCCTCCAGCGTCCAACTCAGCTCCGCCCCGGTATAACCGAGCACCTTGTGCCCATAGTCGAACGTCCGCAAGATCAAAAGCTCCGCGATCCCCTGCCGCCGGAACTCCGGCAGTACTCCCAACGCCAACAGCCGCCCGGTTTTGATCCGCTTCAAATTGGACCGCAGCCGCAACAGGCCGATCGGCAGCCCGAACCGCGACAATCGGCCATTCAGCGGCC
>JALHPA010000496.1 GCA_022842745.1 Pirellulales bacterium | reverse complement strand
AACACCCTAGAGAAGGAATTCCCGCAGTTCGCCATCATCTCCTCCGATCAGTACGGCGGTCCAACCGCCAGCCGCGCGTTGGACCGGTCGCAACAGTTGCTCGATAAATTCGGCGACCGCGTCACCGGCATCTTCGCCTGCAACGAGTCCAACTGCATCGGCATGTTGCGCGCCCTGCAAGAAAAGGGCCTGGTCGGCAAGGTCGCCTTCATCGGCTTCGATTCCAGCCCCAACCTGGTCCGCGCCTTGGAAAAGCGCGAAATGCAAGGCATCGTCCTGCAAAATCCGGTCAAAATGGGCTACCTGGCCGTCATGACCATGGCCGATCACCTCGCCGGCAAGCCCGTCGAAAAGCGCGTCAACACCGGCGAACTGGTCGCCACGCCCGAGAATATGCACCAAGAGGAAGTCCGCGCCCGCCTCAGTCCCCAACAGTTTCAGGAAGGCGCGTCCACCCGCTCCGCCAATCCCAAGTACCGCATTGGCGTCATCCCCAAAGGCAACGACCACGACTTTTGGAAGTCGGTCCACGCCGGCGTCGAACAGGCCGCCGCCGAACGGGGCGATATCGAAGTCCTCTGGCAAGCCCCCGCCAAGCAAGACGACAAACAGGACCAGATCTCCGTCGTCCAGAATTTCGTCGCCACCCGCGTCGATGGCATCTGCCTGGCCCCCGTCGACGCCCAAGCCCTCATCGAGCCAGTCAAGCAAGCCAAGGTAGCCGGCATTCCCACGGTCATTTTCGATAGCGGCCTGGCCGACGAGTCGATCCTGGTGAGCTACGTCGCCACCGACAACTACAACGGCGGAGTCCTCGCCGCCCGCCGGCTGGGAGAAGTCCTCGTCGCTCAGGAAAAACAAGAAAAGAAGTAGCGCCCCCTGCTCGACTCTCCGCGCAAAGCAGCCTGGCTCGGCCTCCCGCGCCGATCGCAGCGCGATCCAGTTCCGCTCACCCCCCCGGCGAATCTGGCCGCCCCCTCGCCACCGCGGCCAATAGAATGCCTTGCGCCCCGATCGACAAGATCGCCGACAGTCCGAACGCCGCCAGCGGGCCGTACCCGCTCCAAATCCAGCCAAACAACACGCTCGCCGGCAAAGCCGCGATCCCCACCGCGAAGTGGTAGCACCCAAAAGCCGTCCCCCGCCGCTTGGCCGGCGAAGCGCGCGCCACCAGCAATTTCTCGTTCGGCTCCGACAGCCCATAGAACAACGCGTACGGCGCCCACAGCGCCACTCCCTGCCACGCCGTCTCCGCCAGCCCAAAGCCCAGGTAGACCACCGCATGCACCGCCCAACCCGCCATCACCAGCCGCGCCGGCCCCACCCTGTCCCCCCATCCGCCGCAATACCAACTGGCCACGCTCTTGAGCACGTGAAACCCCGCCCACAATAGCGGCAGGAACCGCTCGTCCAGCCCCAGTTCCTCCGTCCGCGACAACAAAAACAAATCCGAGCAATTCCCCAGCGTAAACACCGCCATCGCCCCCATCAGCCCAAAAAACCGTCCCCCCAGGGCTGTTATTCCCCCTTCAGATTCCTGGATCCGCCCCGCGCTTGTCGCCGGCTCGCTCGCCAAACCGGGTAAGGGCGCTTCGGAATCCCCCCGCGCCTCGCGCACTCCCCAGATCAACACCCCCAGCACGACCAGCCCCGGCACAATCGTCAGCAAAAACAACGCCCGGTAAGCCCCCGGCCACACGCTCAAGAAAGCAAACGCCAACAGCGGCCCCAAAGCAGCGCCGGCATGATCCATCGCCCGGTGGAATCCAAACGCTCGCCCCCGCATCTCGGGCCGCGTCACATCCGTGATCAAGGCATCCCGCGGCGCTCCACGGATCCCCTTGCCAAATCGATCCGTCAATCGGATCGCCACCGCCTGCCACGGCGCCGTCGCCAGTCCCATCAGCGGCCGCGCCAATCCTGCCACCCCGTAACCGACCACCATTAGCGGCTTCCGAAGCCGCAACCGGTCCGACAGCGCCCCCGCCGGCAAACGCAACAGCGCCGCCGCCGATTCGGCCAGCCCCTCCATCCATCCCAGGCCAATCTTCCCCGCCCCCAGCGATTCCTCCACGAACTTCGGCAACAGTGGATAGGCCATTTCCGTGGCCACGTCCGTCAGCAAGCTCACCCACCCCACCGCCACCACCGTCCCCGGCAGGGTCCGCTTCGGCGGCGCGCAATCGGAATGCGGTTCGTCCATACGCACAATTCACGGCGAAGGCAACGCAGGACGCAATTTTACCCCCCCCTGCCCTGCCCTGCTTTTCTCTACTTCCCTTGGAACAGATCTCCCAACTTCAGCGTCGTCCGCTTCAACTTCGTCGCCGGCCCCGCCCCTAGCGCGATATGCGCCGTCAATGTCGCCGGCTCAAACACGGCCGTCTGCACCGTCATCGCCTCTTGGTTCACCTCGTCCAGAGCCTGAGCGACTTCCGCCACCCCCATCTTCTCCCCTCCCTCCAACCGCGCCAGCCGCTCGAACCGCCAACACTCTTTCGTCGTCGTCAAACCGTCCGTCCGAAAGTGGTTCGTCGCTCCGCACAACCCCCGGTTCGCCGCTCGCGCATGCACCGTCTTGGGAGTGATCTCAAATACTCGCCCCTGCCGGTTGTCCGCCATGCACAACAGCACCGCCGTGCACCATTTCATCGATCGAATCAGCTTCTCCGCCTCGTCCAAATCGCGGCATTCCTCCAGCAGCCGCCGCGAATTCAAAGCCAGCGGCCCCCCCGCCGGATCAAACCGCGGCGCCCCATCCGCGCTCGACAAAATCTCGTTCGACGCCAGACACAACCCCGCGTCGTTCATTCCCGCCCCCAGCCCCACCATCCCCGGAAAATTGATCGACAAAAACGCCCGCTTTCCGCGCGGCCGATAAATCGTGACCAGGCTATACTCCGATAGCCGCTCGACCGGTGGCAAATCCGTGTTGCGGCCAAACAACAGTCCCCCGCTTGCGCTCCTGGCCGGTTCCACAACCAGATCCGAACAGCCTCGCAGTTTGATCATGTCGGGCAAGACATGCCCGGCGATAATCAGCCCCCGGTCCAGTCCCGACCCCTTGACCAGCCCATCTACCTCCGCCAGATAGTCGCGGGGAAAGTTGGCCGCCAGCAGCACGGAAGTTTTCGAAACCACCGGCCACAACGGCCGCATCCCCATCCGATCGACGTAGTCGTCGAACATTTTTTGCGCGTCCTTCAACGCCTCTTGGGTCAACACTCCCATCTGTTCGCCGATCTCGGCGGGACCTCCCTCCAGGGTCAGCACCGGCAAGTCGCCGATGTACCGCAATTCGCCCCCCCCGTGCTTCCCCTCCCGGAACCGGAACCGCTCGGCCCCCTGCCCCGTCGCCGCTGCCGCCAGAATGGCAACGACCGCGAACCATCCCATCGAGCTGCGATTCATGACACCCTCACCATGTTTGGAAAATTCGACATCGGCCAGTAACCCGCCAGAGAGAATTCGCTTCGCCGCTCGCCCCCTCGCTGCATCTCGCCTACCGCACCACTTCCGCGCTCGGCGGTTCGACCGAGCCCAATCGTTCGCGGATCGGCTCTACCACCTCCCGCACAAACTCGTCCACTTGTTCCCTGGCGCGTCCAGTATACTGCCCTGGATCCATCGTCCGCAAAAGATCGATCCCCGCGAATGCCGGATCCTCGGCCAGCCGTTCGAGCAAGTCGTTGTCCCCCCCCTCCAGCTTCACCCGTTGCGCCGCCTGTTGGCTATGCT
>JALHPA010000495.1 GCA_022842745.1 Pirellulales bacterium | reverse complement strand
GGTATTCGTTGCTGCGGGCGACGGAGAGCTCGCCGTCGAGTCGCTGGCGGTGGGCCTCGGCGATATGGTCGGCCTCCTCGCGGGTGATTCCGCCGAGTTTGAGCAGGTGGTCGAGATACCCCTCGCGGACCGACATTCGCTGTTTTATCGCCTGGTACAGGAGGGGCTGGGTGAACTCCGGTTCGTCCTGCTCGTTGTGCCCGCGGCGGCGGTAGCAGTACATGTCGATGACCACGTCGCGTTGGAACTCGCGGCGAAAGTCCATGGCGAGCCGGACGACCTGGGCGACGGCCTCGGGGTCTTCGCCGTTGACGTGGAAAATGGGGATTTGCAGCATCTTGGCCACGTCGGTGGCGTAGGTGCTGGAGCGGGCCTCGCTGGGGCTGGTGGTGAAGCCGATCTGGTTGTTGACCACGACATGCAGCGTGCCGCCGGTTTTGTAGGCTTCTAGCTGGCTGAGGTTGAGTGTCTCCTGGATGATGCCCTCGCCGGCGAAGGCGGCATCCCCGTGGATCAGCACCGTCATGCCGTGCCGGCGGTCGGTGTCGCCGTTGCGATCCTGCTTGGCACGCATCCGGCCGATGGCGACCGGATCGACAAACTCCAAGTGGCTGGGGTTGAAGCACAGGGAGAGGTGGACCCGATGCCCGGTGATCGTGGTCCAGTCGCCGCTGTAGCCGAGGTGATATTTCACGTCCCCTCGGCCGATATGCAGCTCCGGATCGAGGTCGGCGAATTCGCGGAAGATCTGCTGGGTGCTTTTGCCCATGATGTTGGCCAGCACGTTCAGCCGGCCGCGATGGGCCATGCCGAACACGATCTCGTCGATTTGATGCTCGCCGGCCTTCTCGATCAGCATTTCCAGCAGCGGAATCAGGCTTTCGGCGCCTTCCAATGAGAAGCTTTTCGCCCCTTGAAAACGCTTCTGGATGAAGTCCTCGAAGATCACCGCATCGGTCAGGCGGTGGAGAATGCGGAACTGCTCGCGGCGGCTGAGATAGATGCGATTTTCTGATCCTTCCATGCGGTCTTGCAGCCACTGCCGGACTTGCAGATCGTCCATGTGCATGTACTGCACGCCGATCAGCCGGCAATAGGTGTTGCGCAACCGTTCGAGGATTCGCCGCAGGGTCATTTGCTGCGGTCCTTCGATCGTGTCGGTCGAAAACTTGAGATCGAGATCGGCCTCGGTGAATTCGTAGAACGCCGGATTCAGTTCCGGCAGCTCCGGCCGCGGCAAACCGAGCGGGTCGATTTGGGCAACCAGGTGCCCGCGCACACGGAACGCGCGGACCAACTGATCGATGCGGTCCTGGAGAATAGCAAACTGATCACGCTGGTCAGCCAGATGGGGCGCCGCAGCGGCGGCCTGGCCGGCGGATGGTTCTGCCGTCGCCGGCAACGCTGGAGACGCTGGCGCCGGGCCGGCCGCCGTTGCCCCGTGGCCGTTCTCCAGTACCGGGCGGGGCGAGCCGAACAAGCTCGCCGGGCGAAAGCTCGGGCCAAGGCGAAATCCCTCGGCCGGGGCAGCGGCTGTGCCTGCGCCGTTGGCGGAATGGGGATCGCCGTTTTTGGAATGGGGATGGGGAGCGGCGTGCGACTGTTCGTCGAAGTAACTGCGCCAATCGGGCGAAACGCTTTCGGGATCGCGAAGATAGTCGGCGTACAGGGCTTCGGCGAAGGACAGACTTTGGCTATCGAGCCAGGAGGGTGCTGCTGATGGTTCCATGCTGGTGGACCAGGCTGGAATAACGAGTTGCCGCAGGCTAGCCCGGCAACGATCCAACCCGAGGACTCCGAGTGCGAAGTTGGGCGGTCGATTGAAATCGGACGGCGGCCAAACCGTACGGTTTGGCCAACCGTTGTATCTTACCGGTTGGGGCGGGCGGGAGGTATGCGAAAATCGATCGGAAATAGGCGACACAAGGGGCGCCGCGGCCGCCAGGCGGGAAAGAAGTCGGTCCGCGGCGCGAATTGGCAAGGATCGCGCCGCGGACCGGGGAGCATCCGCGAGGTGGTAAGACGAAAACCGGCAGGGATGGGGTGGCGTTTCGCTTTCCGGGAGTTATCGGACGACGCCGTTGTGTTCCAGCGCGGAGTAGGTGTCGGCTGGCAAGAGGCCGAGCCAAGGATCGCTGGAGGGAGTCAGGAATAGCTGGGCATAGACCCGTTCATTGAACGCGTCGAGGTCGGGATTCGAACGCTTGCATTCGGTGGCGAGCCATTCATGGATCTGGCGGTGCAGAAGGTACTCGTTACGAACGGTGTCCAGGGCGATCGACGCCTGCAAATTGCGGAAAAGGCGATTGAGGGGGCTTTCCACCACTGTCTTGGTGATGGCGACGGCGGCCGCCTGGCCGACGGTGGGGTTTTGTTGGGCGATCAGGTTCTTGCTGGACGCGTCCAGTTCCGCCTGATTCATGTGTTGGCGCGCGATCTGCGACCAGAGGCTATCGGTGGTGGCTTTTTCCAGGTCGGCCGGCGCCAGGTTGAGCACCGTAAGTATGGGCAATTCAACTTCGGATTTGGGACGGGCAATGAGCGTCGCGGAGGTTGCCGTCGCCCGAGCCGAGGATGCCTGGGCTAGTGCGGAACCATGATTAATGTTCGACGGGACGGGGTACGTGGCGGTTTGGACCGCCGGCAGGCCGCCGACGCGGTGCAGGTCGTTCGTCCAAGCGGCGCGGAGTTGGTCTGCGCGCCTTTGATGGTAGACGGCAAGCGACTCCGTGGGAGAATCGCCCGTGGAATTGGCGATCGCTTGCTCTGCGCGGGCGAGGCCGGCAAGGAAGGCCTGTGGACCGTAAAGGCCGGGCAGGGCGTCGATCAACTTGCCTTCGGACGAGAGGACGTAATGGATGCTGTTGCCGGTCACGGTCCGGTGGAGCGTGCGGCCGTCGCCAAAATCGATCGTGACCTTGGGGACCGGGCGGACCGATTTCCAGTGGAGGATGAAGTTTTCGCGGAGGTGATTGCTGACTTCGGCATTGGCATACAGGGTGGAGCGGAAGAAGCGGCTGTTGGCGCAACTGTATTCGTCGGTGAGTTGCCCCAAGAGGCGAAGCGACAGAATGGGTTTGCCGGCGCGTTGTGCAGCGATCTTGGCAGCGTCGAAATCGGTATACCAGAAGAGGCGCGAGGCACGGCTGTCCCGCTGGGCGGCGATCCGATCGAGGATGATTGCTAGCCGGGCCTGGGCGGCCGAATCCAAGGGAGCGACCGCGGCGATCGGCTGGCCATCTTTGCCGGTGGTCGGTTGGGATTCGGCGATGAGGCGGTCGTAGGTTTCTAGCGCCTGATCCAGTCCCTTCTGGCCGGCGGCCCGCAAGGCATCGATGGCTGCTCCGGCCGAGGGGCCGTCGGACGCAAACGCGCGTTCCGCATAAATTTTCAGGCGGGTGGGCGCGTCGCCATATCCTCCGCAGGCGAGGGTTGAATAGGGGAGCGCAGCCACTGAGATTGCCGAAAAGGCCAACAAGAACTTAACAACTCGCATCGTTTGTTCTCCTCTTCCAAAAGACGCCTGCCCGGGATGTTGGGCGATCAGGCGATCGCTGGGCCAGGCACAAGCTCATTGTAGAAGCGAACGCAGAGGCGCGGCGCAACGGCCTTGTAACAAGGGCCACGGCACAAGTCGGAGTGCGGCCGCGGATGAAGCAGGTGGGCCGTGGATCAGCCTGCCCGCTCAAGTCCCGAGCCAACTGCGAACGAGCAGAGTCGTAAAGAGAGCGATAATCACC
>JALHPA010000494.1 GCA_022842745.1 Pirellulales bacterium | reverse complement strand
AACTGGATCGCCCGTCATCAAAACAATAACGGCAGTTGGAGCATCGATTTCAATCGATCGCACTGCACCGGCCGCCGCTGCAATGGCGGCGGGAGCGAAAAGGCCGACGTGGGCGCCACCGCGCTGGCCCTGCTGCCATTCTTCGCCGCGGGGCAGACGCACATGACCAAGGGCCCCTATCAGAAAGTGATCGCGGGGGGGCTGCAATTCATCATGCGGTCCCAGAAGCCCAGCGGCGCGCTGGCCCCCGACTCTTCGCGCGAGATGTACGAGCACGGCCTGGCGGCGATCACGCTGTGCGAAGCGTTTGGAATGTCCCAGGACTCGCGGGTGGGGTACTCGGCGCAAGCCGCGATCAACTATATCGAAGCCGCCCAAAATCAGATGGGTGGATGGCGGTACAAGCCGCGCGTGCCGGAGACGGACACCTCCGTCGTGGGCTGGCAAGTGATGGCGCTCAAAAGCGCCCAGATGGCCGGATTGCAAGTCAACCCCGCGGTTCTGGCGCGGGCCAAGGAGGACCTGAAAACGGCCGCCTCCGGGTACAAAGGTGGAAAATTCGCCTATCAAGCGAACAAGCCGGCTTCCCCGGCCATGACTGGGGTGGGGTTGTTGTGCATGCAGTACACGGGAATGTCGCGGAACGACCCAGCCCTGCGCGAAGGAATCGATTATCTCCTGGAAAATCAGCCCGACGTCAGCCGCAAGAATATCTATTATTGGTATTACGCCACTCAGGTATTGCACAATGTGCCGGGGGAGGACTGGGAGAAGTGGAACCGTAAGACGCGGCGCGTGCTGGTCGAGACGCAATCGCGCGAAGGCTGCTCCGAGGGAAGCTGGACGCCGGAAGGAGACGAGTGGGGGAACAGCGGCGGCCGGCTGATGGTCACCAGTCTGTCCTGCTTGACACTGGAGGTGTATTACCGCTATCTGCCCTTGTACAAGCTCGATCAGGACGAGAAAGACGCGGCCGGAGAACTGGAAACGGCGGAAGCTGCGCCCGCGCCGATGAAGGACTCGGCCAAGAAGTCGTCGAAGCGGGGAGCGAACGAGGCCGGCGAAAAGAAATTCGCTGGCAAGAAAAAGACCGATGACGAGAAACCGTCGCAGGACGAGCCGTGATTGGGTTGCATCTTTCTTGGGTACGCCGACGCCAATTGGGCGTTGCCTCTGCGGTGGCGCGTGCAGCGGTGCTGATCGGCGCGGTTTTTCCGGTGGCGGCTTTTTCCGCGGACGACGCGCGGGACTTCGTGAAGGCGCTCCGCGAGCAGGGGTACGGCGACCTGGCCGTGCAATATCTGGAACGAGTCTCGGCGGAGAAACAAGTTCCGGAATCTTTGGCCGACGTATTCGATCTGGAGCGCAGCGCTAGTTTCCGCGCCGCCGCCAAGATCGCCTACAACGCCGAGCAGGCACAGTCGTACCGGGAGCGAGCCCAGCAATCGCTGGCACAGTTCCTCAAGGAACATCCCCGACATCCGGCGGTGGCCGAGGCGGCGCTAGCAGGGGGCGATTTTCAACTCGATTCCGCTCTGCAAAAACTGGCCGAGGCGCGGGCTAGTTCCGAGCCGGCCGACAAGCCGAAACTGCTTGACGAGGCCCGCGGGGCGCTGAAGGAATGCCTGCCGTTTTATGCTGATGCGAAGCGGCGGTTCCAGGCCCAACTGGCGGAATTGCCGCCGGCGGCGTCCACGGGGCGCAGAGCCACCCGGGCCGAAGCCAATGCGCGCACGCGGCGACTGAACGTGGAAGCAGGATTGGTCGAGTGCCGATTCAAAGAGGCGTTGGTGGCGTTTCAAATTGCGGAAACGCTGGAGGGCGCCGAGCAGGCCGAGGAGCGCAAGAAGCTAATAACCGAGGCCGGCAAGACGTTCGATCAAATCTACCGCGAGTACAAGTCCACCTCCGAAGTCGGTTTGCAAGCCCACTTCTGGAAGGCGAGGTCGCTCGACGAGTTGGGGGACAAACAGACGGCGCTTGAGATCTACGATGAAGTCGACGTCATGGAGCCGGAGGGCCCCAAGGCGACTCCTGCGTCGGCCCCCTTCTATTCGCAAGTGACGCTGGCGCGTGCGCGGCTGCTGGCGTCGCAGGACAAGAGCGAGGATGCCGCGCGCGACCTGGCAATCTGGCTGGCCAGCCACGAAAACTGGAACCGCACGCCGAGTTATCAAGGGGTGGCGATGGAGCTGGCCAAGTTGAAGCTGGCGTCGGCGGAGAAGAGTAAAGGGGATGCGAAGAAAAAGCTGGTGCAAGATGCGCTTGCGCTCTTGGCCGCGATCGGCAAGGTGGATAGCGAATATCGCACGGATGCGCTGCTGCTACGGCGACAATTCATGCAAAGCGGGGCCGCCGAGAACGCCAACGCCGACGAATCGCTGGCCTACGGAGAAGAGTCGCTGCGCATGGAGCAGTGGGCCGACGCCAAAAAGGCATTCGCGCGGGCACTCGAGTTGTCGACCATCGCCAACGATGGAAAGAAGTCGGCCGCGGCGCGCGAGCGGCTGAACCAGGCGAACTATCGGCTGGCACTGTCAGCATTTTCCGCCGGGAAACCCGAGGAGGCGCTCGCTCTGGCGAGCGAGATCGTCAATACACATCCTGACGATCCTTCGGCGCCCGCGGCGGCGGGCGTGGCCCTCTTCGCGGCCCATAGTCTGTACTCGGCCGCGAAGGACAAGCAGGCGGCCCTGGCGGAATTGGAGCGAATCGCCCAATTGCTACTGTCGAAGTGGCCCACGCGCCCTGAAGCGGACGAAGCGCGGATCATGCTGGCGCAGTCGCAGCAGATCAAGGGCCAGCCGGGCGCGGCGCTGGCCCTGTTCGACCAGGTGCGTCCGGAGTCGAAACGCTACGCCGCGGCGCAACTGGTCTCTGGCCAGATGTTCTGGCGCAAGTATGTCGAGGACAAGAAGCAGGGGGTCGACGACACGCAAAGCACTCGCGTGACGGCGCTACGGGATAAGGCGATCGCCCGGTTCCAAACCGCCGTCGAGACCCAGCCCAAAACTCCGGAGGAGGGCCAGCCGCTCTCTGCCACATGGGTGGACGCGCGGCTGATGCTGAGCCTGGCCCAATTGGACGCAGAGAATGGCAAGGCCGCCGTCGCCGCGATCGAGCCCCTGATTGCCCATCTGAAAACCCACAGGCCGAAGCAGATCGATCAGGGGCTGTTACGGATCTGTGCGACGGGGGTGCGGGCGTATCTGTCTGCCGGGGACTCCGCACGGACCGGCGACGTGATTGGGCTGTTGGTGGATCAAGGAGCCGATGAAAGCGAGCCGAACGCCGCGCTGGTGGATTTTTTGAAGTTGATCGCCGCCGAAGCCAAAAAGGCGGAGGCCGCGCGGGACGAGGCCGAAGTTCGCAATGACTTGGCGGCGGCTGGGTCTGCCCGCGAGCGGGCGCAACAAGTGCGGCAAGTGCAGTCGGACCTGCTGGATAAGTTGCTGCCGCGGGAGAAGTACTCGGTGGCCAGCATGATCTATCTAGCCGATACGTGTGCGGCGCTGGGCCGGGCGGTCGACGCGCGGGAGCAATACAAGCGGATTTTGAGCCGGGCGGAGACGGATGCAGAATTCAAGAAGTCCGCGGAGAATGCGCTCACGCGAATCCGGGCGCAGGTGATTGGCCTGCTACGGGACGACGGACGATTCGACGAAGCCTTGAAGCAAGTCGACGCGCTGATCGCCGCGCATCCCAATTCGCTGGAACCGATGATGGAGAAGGCCCGCATTTTGCAGG
>JALHPA010000493.1 GCA_022842745.1 Pirellulales bacterium | reverse complement strand
GTGCGAAGCAATCCGGTCGTTCTCGGTCAAGTTCTCGATCCCCGGCCGCGCGAAGTAATGCACTCGCCCATCCGGTGTAAACGACATCCCTAGCGTCCACCACCCCGGCCCTGCGATCTTCGGCCCGCCAAAATCCACCCCCCGCTCGTCCGATCGCACCAGGATCTGGGCAAACGTCTCTTTCACTCGTTTCCCGTCCGCCCGGTACAAGTGAAAAAACATTCCCGGCCAATAGGTGTCGGTCTCCGGCCCGCGCTTCTCTTTCGTGTACCGCCGCTCCCGCCGTCCCACCACCGAGGCCCGGTAGCCGAATGAATTCCCCGTCCGTTGCTCCCACTCCTCAAACGGCGGCACGTACACCCGCGTGACCACGCTCGGCGAACGCCCCACCGATAATGACCCCACCCGCGACACCGTCGCCGCGATCAAGTCGTCCTGCTGCGGTGTCCGGCTTGGCGCGCCGGGAATCCCGGATTGCACGGTCGAAATCTCAAGCGCCCCCGCGCTCCCTTCCAGTCCCCCCGGCGGCGTCGGCACCCGCCGCACGGAGTCCGGCTGCCCCCGCAACACCGGCTCGAACCAGCGGCCATTCTTAGACGCACCCGTCGGCAATCGCCCCCGCTTGTCCAGGTTGTGACTCGCCTTCGGCAGATTGGGCCGATAATCCCAACCCGGATCCTCGAAATCGTCCCCCGCGTCCAGCTTCCTCCCCGACCCCGGAACCAGTGCTTGCCCCAAGCCAATTTCCGGCGCGGATAAAATCCCAGCCGCCCAGAGCAACACCCACATCCCCTGTCGCCTGCCACAGCGTGACATAACTGAAATCCCAAAACGCTTCCCACGACCCCAACCGGTTCATCGCAGGCGACAGAAATTCGCCAGCGCCGGCGCTGATCTTTTTGGAACCATTGCTTGGCTCCTTCCACGCCGGGACTATAGCAAAACCCCGTCCCCCGGACGAGGCGCAGCCACGCTGGTTTCTTTTAAGACAGCCCCGACCAGGTCGTCCAGGAGCCAATGCCTCGATTCAGCCGGCGTTCGCCCGCATCAGCAGGCGTTCCCCCGCCTCAAGCCACTCGCTCCCGCCACCGCTCCAACTCCACGGTCAGCCGTTGCATGGCCCGATCCAACTCCTCCGCCAGCGCCGAGGCCCCATTCCGCAGTTGCGTCGCCTCCCCCATCCGCTCCAGCTTCAACGCCAAAGTCGCGACGGTGCTGGCGTTAAAGTCCATCGCCATCCCCCGCAGCGCATGAGCTGCCCGTTCCACGCCTGGCCACTCCCCCTTCGCACATCCCGTCACAATAATTCGCAGCAGCGGCGGCCCGTCCTCGCGAAAAATATCGATCAACGTGCACAACAACTCGCGGTCGCCCCCCAATCGCCGCAAAGAGGCGTCCATATCCAATTCCGGCGAAGGCGTTTGCATGGCCGCCTCGACCGACGATGACGAAAGGCCCATCAGGTTCCCTCCCTTTCAAGGTTGAAACTCAGGCGCACGTGAGCCGCCCACCACGAGGTACATTCCATCGTCCCATGGCAAATGTACCCCGTTCATATTCACCCCCGCAACGCAAATAACAGCGTTAGCAGCGGCAGCGGCAGACCCACCAGGTACCACAACAACGTCCCTTCCGCCTTCCCAGCCCGTGAACTGCGTGCCACAGTACTTATCTTCCGGAATAAGAAAGACCCATTCAATTCGTGTTAGCAAACGCTATGCCAGCAGTGCGCATTCCACAATTGCCCATTCCGTTATTACTCCACAACTGCTGTCACATCCCCCTCCTCCTCCCCGTCGTCTTTACCCTGGATTAATTCCGCTGCGACGTAAAAACCACCGTCGCGTGCCCCGGAAACCAATTCCACACTCCCTCCCCCGTCCCGCTCCCCGAGCCTAGATAGCACGGCGCCTCGCTCGACCACAACAACCGCCACTCCTGCTGAAAAGGAGGCGCAAGCAACGGCTCCGCCGACGGGACCCACGAAAAATCCGCTCCCAAATTGACCACCATCAGCCGGTCCCCCCGCTCCTCGTCCCCCAAAAACCGCAACGCGAATATCTCCCTCCCCAGCACCGCCCCATGCATCCGTTCCGCGTCCTGCCGCCGAAAGATCTCGTCCTCCCGTCGCAGCCGCAATAAATCCGCGTGCAACCGCACGATCTCGGCGTGCCGTTCCCGCTCCGTCCAATCCAGCTTCGACTCCACGAATGTCTCAGGCGCGCTCGGATCGGGAACCAGATCCCTCGCGTCCTCCTCCGACAACCGCCGAAACGACCGCATCGACTGCGTCCGCCCCCTCCTCACCAGTTCCGACATCTCCGTTTCGTGGTCGGCGAAATAATGAAACGCCGCCGACGCCCCAAACTCCTCTCCCTGAAACAACAGCGGCGTCCCCGGACCCAACAACAGCAACGCCGTCATCGCCCGCAATCGCCCAGGCGACGTCAAATACTGAATCCGCTTCCCTCCCGGCGTGTTTCCCACCTGGTCGTGATTCTGCAGAAACGCCACGAACTGCCCTGCGGCCAGCCCGATCCCCGCCGACCCTCGGCATCGCTGCTGCCGGTGGTTCCACTGCCCCTGGTACAGGTACCCCCACTTGGTCGCCGAGATCAACTCCTGCGGCGTCCCCCGATAATCTCCAAAGTAGTAGTCCGCGTGCCCCGTCATCGCCACCCGCGCCGCGTGGTGAAAGTCATCGTTCCACGCCGCGTCGATCCCGTGCCCCCCCCGTTCGCAGTCCCGTAGCGACATCGCCTGCTGCAGTTCGTTCTCCACCAGCACGATCGTCCGCCGCCCCAGCGCCGCCCGCCGCACCTCCCGTTGCAGCGCGGCGAGAATATGGTCCTTCGACTCGTCGAAAATCGCCTGCACCGCGTCCAGCCGCAATCCGTCCAGGTGAAACTCGTCGACCCAATAACCGGCGTTGGCGATGAAAAACTCCCGCACCGGCCCGCAGTTGTCCCCGTGAAAGTTGATCGCGTCCCCCCAATCCGTTTTGTGCTCGGCCGATTTATAGTCCCCGGAAAACAATTCGATATAGTTCCCGTCCGGACCAAAATGGTTGTACACCACGTCCAGAAGCACCCCCATTCCCAGCCCGTGCGCCGCGTCGACGAACCGCCGAAAGTCATCCGGCGTCCCGTACAGATGCGTCGGAGCAAACAGATTCACCCCGTCGTAACCCCAGCCGAAGCGTCCCGGAAATTCCGCCACCGGCATCACCTCCAAGAGCGTGATGCCAGTCTCCGCCAACAACGGCAGCTTTTCGATCGCCGCGCTCCATGTCCCGTCGTGCGTAAACGTCCCCACGTGCAGCTCGTAAATCACTTGCCCCGCTAGTCCCGCTCCCTTCCACCCCTCGTCCCGCCAAGAATAACCTGCCGGATCGACGACTTCCGACAGCCCATGCGGACCGTCCGGCTGCGAGCGCGACGCCGGATCGGGATAAATCCCCTCCTCCCCCTCCAGCCGAAAACCATACCGCGTCCCCGCACCCGCGCCCGGCGACGAGCCGCGGAAGTACCCGTCCCCCTCCGCCGTCAGTTCGATCGTCTCCGCTCCCGACGGCGGCAAAATCCGCCGCAGCCGTCTGCCGCTTTCCAATTCCCGCAGGTCCAATGGCGCCGGCGGCCCCCCCGCCACGACTTCCACCCTGCTCCGTCGCGGCGCCCACACCCGAAAATCCACGCCCCCACCTCCAACGACCTCCGCCCCCACCGGCAATCGCCGTTCGCTACCTCACG
>JALHPA010000492.1 GCA_022842745.1 Pirellulales bacterium | reverse complement strand
CGCTCGCGCAATAAACGCAACAATCCCCGCTCTCCCTCCAGGCCAAACGGCACTTCGGGAATCAATACCAAATTGGCGTCGTTCTGGGCCAGCGCCGCATGGCAGGCGATAAATCCCGAATGCCTCCCCATCAATTTCACCAGCCCGATTCCGTTGGGGGCGGACTTGGCCTCGACATGGGCCGCGGCGATGACCTTCGCCGCTTCGGCGTACGCCGTCTGAAAGCCGAAGCTGTGATCGATGTACAGAATGTCGTTATCGATGGTCTTGGGAACGCCCACCACGGCGATGTTCGCCCCGCGACGTTCAATCGACCGTACGATCGCCAGCGCCCCCCGCAAGGTGCCATCTCCGCCAATCACGAACAGTGCGTTGATCGACATCCGCTCCAGGCAGTCCACGATCTCGTCGGTGTCCTGTGGCCCTCGGGACGTTCCCAGCATGGTGCCGCCGTGCTCGTGGACGGTGCTCACCTTCTCCGGCGTCAACTCCAACACGTCCCGCCCATGCTGGGCCACGAACCCCTGAAATCCGTTTGTAAAGCCGTAAATCTTCCGCACTCCATACCGGTGGCTCAGCTCCATCACCAGACCGCGAATCACGTCGTTGAAGCCAGGACACAGCCCGCCGCAAGTCACGATCCCGGCCCGAGTTTTCGCCGGGTCGAAATACAACTGCCGCCGCGGACCCGCCGGCTCAAAGGCAGGCAGCCGTTCGACGCTCCCCCGGCTGGATGCCGCCGACAAGGTGTCTTCGTGCAGCACCGATCGTCTTCCTCGACGTTGTCGGAGGTTTTTCGCCTGCGGTGAAGGAGCGATGCCAAAGGCGAAACAACCTGGCAGCTTCCCAGCCGCTTGATTGCCAGATCCTCGACGATCAAGGGCCGATCGGTCATGGTAAGGTCCTGTGAAGAGGGGAGTGTCTGCCTCGGTCGCTTGCGGTTTGCTTCGCCGGCCCGTGCCGCGGCGAACCGCCACTCGCTACCATTCTCCCGGCCGCTGCAATTCCTGCCAGTGGCCCGGTACGGTTGTGGTTATGTTGTCCCGCCATAATTCGTATCGAGACCGGAAGATTTCTACCCAATCTCCCCTCAACCCTGTCCTCAAGCTGCGGATACTGACGTCCGATGCGCCAATCCGCTAAGATAGGAGTCGATTCCCACGATGCTTGCTTGGCCTCCGCCACGGCTCGCGTCCGGGAAGATGGCCGGGGTTGAACTTCAAACCGCGGTCGAACCCCGAAATAGTTTGGCCGATTGAGACGGAGCGATCCGTCTTACTTTGCTCGTCGAATCGTAAAGGGCCTTCCATGTCGCTATTGGCTTCGTTTCCCCTCTTTGCCGAGACGAATATCGCTCAGATTCTCACCATCGTCGGCATTCTGATCGTTCTCGTCGTCGGCGTGGTCGGTTTCGCGATCTTTGCCCGCTACTTCCGCCTCTGGATTCAATCCGTCACCACCGGGGCCGGAATCGGTATTTTCGACCTGCTTGGAATGACTTTCCGCAAAGTGAATCCCGCGATCATCGTGCGCAGCAAAATCATGGCCGTCCAGGCCGGACTCGGGGAAGAGACCGGCATCACCAGCAAGGCCCTCGAAGCCCACTACCTGGCCGGCGGCCGCGTCCCGCTGGTCATTCAAGCCATGATCGCGGCCCTGAAGGCCAAGACCATCCCCCTCGACTATCGGCTGGCGACCGCCATCGATCTGGCGGGTCGCGACTGCCTGGAAGCGGTGCGGACCAGCGTCTATCCCAAGGTGATCGATTGCCCGGCCCGCGGCTCCGCCAAGGACTCGCTCGATGCCGTCGCGAAAAACGGCATCCAATTGAAGGTCAAGGCCCGGGTAACCGTCCGCGCCAACCTCAACCAGTTGATCGGCGGCGCCACCGAGGAAACGATCATCGCCCGCGTCGGCGAGGGGATCGTCAGCGCCATCGGCTCCGCCGATCGGCACTCCGACGTGCTCGCAAATCCCGACCGTATTTCCAAGGCCGTGCTCGCTCGCCGGCTCGATTCTCAAACCGCGTTTGAAATCGTCTCGATCGACATCGCCGACGTGGATGTGGGAGACAACATCGGCGCTCGTTTGCAAGCCGATCAGGCCGAGGCGGACATGCGGGTGGCACGCGCCAACGCCGAAGGCCGCCGCGCTCAAGCCGTCGCGACCGAAACCGAAATGATCGCCCAAATCGAGGAAAGCCGGGCCAAACTGGTCCAGGCCGAAGCCGAAATCCCGCTCGCCATCGCCGAAGCGTTCAAGGCCGGAACGCTGGGCATCATGGATTTTTACAAATTACGTAACGTCCAGGCAGACACCGAGATGCGCAAGGCCATCGCTGGCGGATCCCCCACCACCACGTCGGTATCGTAAACGCTCGGCAAGTGTACCCCGCTGGCATCCGGGTGTAGAATCTACCAGTCGTTAGCCGATGAACGGTCGCCGGCCGCGGTTTTGGTTATTGGTTGGGCAATTGGGAGTGGATGGATGATGATCTTCGCCGCGGCAGATCAATGGGTGAAGCTGGCCGTATTTCTCGTGGTGGCGTTCATTTACGTCATTCGGTTCGTCTCGGAACGAATTCGAGAGAAACAGGCCAAAGCTCAGTTGGCGCGCCCCGTGATGCGCCCCATGAATCCCGCCGATCCGATCGACAACGAAATTGCCGAGTTTCTCAAAAAGGCATCCACGAAGCGAGATAACCCCCGTCGAGCGAACGAACGCGGCACCGCCTCGCTCCCTCCGCCCGCCGCGCCTCGCGACCAGAATCGCAATCGCGGCCAGCGTCGCAAGTCCGGCGAAGAGAGTCGCGAGAATCGGCGCAAGCGTTCCGCGTCGCCATCCGGGCCGGTGGAAACGCCCACGCCTGCGGAAATCATCAGCGATTCGTCGCGCGGACGCCTGGGAGACTTGGATACCCGCAAATTCGCCGAGCGAGCTGCCCATCTCACCAAGCTCGACCACGCGGAAGACTCGATCGAAAAGCATCTCAAGCAGGTATTCTCCCACCCGGTCGGCCATCTCAGCACCAGTTTGCGCGAAGAACAGGCCGCGGCGCTCACCCCCACGCAGATGGCCACGGCCGCCAAAACCCTCCGCGATGCCAGCGGCATCGCCCAAATGCTCACCCACGCCAACCTGAAGACCGCCGTGGTCCTAAACGAAGTCCTGCAGCGCCCGGAACATCGCTGGTAATCGACGCCAAGACGATTCCCTGACGTCTCTCTCGCCCCGCAATCCCCAGCAAATCCGCTTCGCTTTCTTCCTCGAGTACCGAAATTTGCTCAGTCCTCGCAAACTGGGCAATTTCTTGCTCGGCCGTTTTCCGCGGACCGGTTGGTCTGCCTTGTTGGAGAGCGCGGATTCGACTACAAGTCCCTCGCGAATTCTCGCCGCCGCTCCTCGATCCGTCGCTCATGCCCAGGAGGTCCAGCATGCATTTCACGCGTCGGGATATATGCCGCGCCGCCTGGGCAGGGTGGCTCGCTAGCCTGGCCCTGCCGGCTTGCCATGCGCCGGTTCTCGCCGCTCCCGCTTTGGGCGAGGCGGCGTCCTCCACCTTTCGCAAGACCCTGGAGGCTGGATTGCGAACCCAGCGCCCGCAGGAATTCGCCTTTGTGGCCATGGTGGCCGAGAAAGTCGAGGACGGAACCCTCCCGCGCGACCTGGTCGAAAGCACCTTCTTTTGGGCCCGCCGGCAGCGTCCGTACCCCTTTGTGTATTTCGAGTACGGATTAAAGCTGCGCGCCAAAC
>JALHPA010000491.1 GCA_022842745.1 Pirellulales bacterium | reverse complement strand
CGTGCAAAACCTTGGCCACCGGCGCCAGGCAGTTCGTGGTGCAACTGGCGTTGGAGATGCACTTCATCTCCTTGGTCAGCTTGTCGTCGTTGACGCCCAAAACGCAGGTCAGGTCGGCACCGTCCTTGGCCGGGGCGCTCAGAATGACCTTCTTGGCCCCCGCTTGCAGGTGCGTGTCGTAGCCCGCCTTGCCTTCCTTCGCCCGAGCCGTGAAGATCCCGGTGCTTTCCACGACGATGTCCGCCCCCAGATCCTTCCAGGGAAGCTGGGCCGGATCCTTTATCGCCAACGCCCGAATTTTCTTGCCGTTGACGGTCAAATTCTCGTTATCGAATGTGACCGTCCCCTTGAAACGGCGATGGTTGCTGTCGTACTTCAGCAGCGTGGCCAACATTTTGTTGTCGGTCAGGTCGTTGATGCCGACCACTTCAAAATCGTTGGGACGTTCGGCCAAAATCCGAAAAACCAACCGGCCGATACGGCCAAATCCGTTAATGCCAACTCGAATTGCCACGGGATCGCTCCTTGAGAGAAGGTTTGCGTCTTGGCGGGAGGCGTCCACATTGGCCCCACATCCCTGCCGATCGCGAGAATTGCCAACTTATTTCCTCGTTATGGCCGGAATTATAGCGGCGACCTCAGAGAGTGGTAAGCCCCTGGATGGAGAAGCCGAAACGTCGAGCGCCGCGCCGTTCTGGACCGCAAAGTCGAGCGAGCCGCACCGACCGAATCTCCCTCGGTAGCCGGCGCCGAGGGGCTCGCTTTTTCGGCTCATTCCACAAACATGCTTGCGCCGATCTAGCCGGAGCGCGGGTCGTATGGTAGAATCGTCGCCAAGAGAACGCCAGCGGTACAGGTTTGTATACCTGCGACGCTGGCGCAGCGAATTGCTTCGTGATGCTGCTGCCTTCGTATGTCCTTTGGGGGCGAAGGAATCTGTCTTCCGGCCGCGATTCATCTCTTGGGCCGGCGGGTTCGGGGTTTGATCCCTGAATTGTCGCTTGTCCAATCGAGCCGCGCGGCTGTCGCGTGGCTTGCAACTGGCTGTTTTTTTAGGAGTGGCGCAATGCCGCAAGGGACCATTAAGAAGTTGATCGCGGACAAGGGATTTGGCTTTATTGAGGGGGAACGGGGGGATTTGTTCTTCCATCACTCCGAAGTCCAAGGAACGACCATCGAAAACCTCCGCCCCGGTCAAGCGGTCGAGTACACCGTCGGTAAAGGTCCGAAGGGACCCCGTGCCGAGAAAATCAAGTTGATCTAGCACTTCGATTTTGCGGTCTTGCGACGGCGCAGGGGTACCCTGCGCCGTCCAACCCCGCCGCCGTCGGTTGGCTTGACAAACATGGTTTACAAGCGAAATTCATAAGCTGACGAACACCGTACATCACCCCTGACAGAAAGGAAACTGCGTGGTCAAGATTAAGCTCCGCGAACGGGAATCCATTCAGGAAGCTGTTCGCCGCTTTCGCAAGCTCGTTGAGCGTAGCGGTTTGAAAAAAGAAGTTCGCTCTCGCGAACATTACGAAAAGCCGAGCACGACCCGCCGGGTCGCCCGTTTGCGGGCCTTGCGTCGTACCCAGCGAAGCACAATGCCCGCTTCCAAGCTCCGGTAGAGACCGAAAGCTGACTCCGCGTTTTCAGTCTTGCGCCCCCATGCGCTCCAGCAGCCGGGAGCACTCTCCGCCAAAACGGTTTCGGTGCGCCAATAGCGCATTGCGCCCACTATCCAAAGCTCGCTTGCACCTCTTCGGGCGCGGGTCCGTATTTGAGCGGTTCCATCGAGAAGCTCGCCCGGCCCTGGCTTAAGCTGCGGACGGCCATCGAATAGCCAAACATCGCCGACAAGGGAGCCTCGGCGTCCAGGATCGTGTTGTGCCCCCGCGTCTGCGTCCCGGTAATGATCGCACGCCGTTGTTGCAGGTCGTTGATCACATCCCCCAGGTGTTCTTCCGGCGTCGTCACCTCGACCTGCATGATCGGTTCCAGGAGCATCACGCCGGCTTCTTCCAGCACCTTGTTGAACGCGTCGGCCGCGGCGATTCGCAGCGCGACCTCGTTGGGGAGCGGCTCGGGAAACGGAGTGGGCAATAGCTCCAGCGAGCAATTCCACAGCGGACAGCCCAGCAATCCCCCCCCTTCCGCATGCTCGCGCAACGCCGTCAGCATGGTCTGTATGCACTGCCCCTGGTGGGCGTCTTCCATGATCCATTGGGTGAATACGGCGCCCGGTTTGTCGTCCTCGCGCGGCGCGACGCGCACCTTGCACTCGGCGAACAACGTCTGGCCGCCGACCTGGCGCTGGCACTTCCCCACCGCCTCGGCCCCACTCTTGACCGTCTCTTTATAGCTCACGCGCGGCTTGTGGACTTTGACGTTCAGGTTGAAGTCGCGCAGCAAACGGTGCTTGATCACCTCCAGGTGCAGTTCCCCCATCCCGCTGATGATCGTTTGCCCGGTGTCTTCGCTCTCCATCGCCCGGAACGTCGGATCCTGGCGCTTGAGCATTTCCAGCGTGTCGCCGAGCTTCTTCCGCTCCAGCGACGTTTCCGGCTCGATCGCCATGCTAATGACGGTCTCCGGAAATTGGATCGTCTCCAGCAGAATCGGCTCGTGCGGATCGCAGAGCGTGTCCCCCGTAACGCTGATCCGCGGCCCGATCACCGCCACGATATCGCCGGCCGAGGCGAGCGGAATCTGCTCCCGCCGGTCGGCCTGCACGTGCTGAATCTGGGCCACGTTTTCCTTTTTGTCCTTGCCGGCGTTGAGCACCCGGCTGTTGGACTTGAGCTCGCCGGAATAGATCCGCACGAAGTGCAAATCGCCCGTCTTCAACGCGATGATCTTGAAGACCAATGCGCTAAACGGCTCCTTCGGCGAGGGCTTGCGGATCAGTTTGCGGTCGGGCTTCTTGGGGTCCACCCCCTGCACCGGCGGCACATCCACAGGGCTAGGCAGGTAGAACATCGCCGCGTCGAGCAGCGGCTGGATGCCGATAAAATCGAGCGCCGACCCGCACAGCACCGGCACCAGGAACCGGTGGATCGTCGCGTCCCGGAGCACCTTGCGAATCAGATCGGCCGGTACGTCCTCTTCGGCCAAAACCAGCTCCGCCAACTCGTTGCTGTAGTTGAACAACTCGCTGAGCAACTGCTCGCGATACAGATCCGCCTCGGGCCGCAGCTCGGCGGGAATCTCCGACGCCGAGACTTCCGCCCCCTGGCTCTCGGACGAAAACGTCAGCATCCGCATCTCGACCAGATCGAGAATCGCGCGAAAGGGATTGTTAACGTGGGGCGGGCCCATGCCGACGGGAATCGACACGATCGCGGGATTGCTCCCCAACCGCTTGCGAATCTCGTCCACCACGCCATAGAAGTCCGCCCCTTCGCGATCCATTTTGTTGATGAACGCGATCCGCGGCACGCCATACTTGTCCGCCTGCCGCCAGACCGTTTCGCTTTGCGCCTCGACCCCTTCGCGGGCGCTAAACACGACCACTCCCCCGTCCAGCACCCGCAGGCTCCGCTCCACCTCCGCCGTAAAGTCGACGTGCCCTGGCGTGTCAATCAAATTGACGTGGACCTGCTTCCAATCGAAGCTGACGCTGGCGGAATAGATCGTGATCCCCCGTTCCTGCTCTTCGGGATCGAAGTCGGTAATGGTGGTCCCTTTATCCACCTCCCCCATCTTGTGACTGGCGTCTGCATAATAGAGCATCCGCTCGGTGACCGTGGTCTTGCCGGCGTCGATGTGGGCAA
>JALHPA010000490.1 GCA_022842745.1 Pirellulales bacterium | reverse complement strand
CCCACTTCCTTTCCGCCGCCCCGCGCAGCCGACATCCCGGCGGAGTACATGCCTGTTTTCTCGACGGCCGCACCGCGTTCCTCTCCGACGAGGTCGACGAAATCGCCATGTCCTTTATGGTCTCCATCAACGATGGCCAGTCGGTCAACGTCGCGGAACACGCCCGTTAGCCGCCGGTTCTTGCCCGCCCAAACCAGCCGCCATGCCGACCACCCTGCCGCGAACGGAAGCGCCCACCAGCACCGGCCTGTCGTTTCGTCTTGCCAGCCTGACGGCGTCCCTGGGGGTCGTCCTGATCCTCGCCTCGCTCCTGTGGCCCGTGCTATTCCCAACCCGCGGCGACTGGAGTGACGATCAGGCCAAGGCTCTCAGCCATGCCAGTGCAAAAAACCATCGCCTGCAATTCGAGGCCGCGGAAACCGCCTCCCACTCGCACAAGCACGGCCCCGCCAAAGCCCGCGACCCCGCCCTCGTCCGCCGCGAACGAGACGCAGCCCAGGAAGACCTGCAACGCCAGTTGACCGAACTGCACGCGGCCCAAACCGCCGGCCAATCCACCATCCGGCTACTCCGCTGGCTGGGAATCGCCGCCGCCGCCGCAGGCGCCGTCGGAATTCTGATCTGGCGAGAGCCAGGCTAAGCCGGCCCATTCCGCCACCCAAAGGCCTCTCCCACTAGCGCCTTCCTGGCAGCCGTGGTTCGCTACCGCATCGCCTGGATCAGTTCCAAGCAGATTTCCTTCACGCGGCCCGGATTGACGTTCGGGTTTCGTTTTTTCGCCTGGCCGATCAGGTTCCCAGCCGCGGCCTGCTTACCTGCTTGCACGTCGGCCACGATCTTCGGGTTGGCGGCCAATAGCTCGCGGCACAACTCCCGCAATTCCGACTCGTCGACCTTCACAATCCCCTTCTCGGCCACCACTTCTCCAGCGGTTTTGCCGGACTCCACCATCTCGGCAAAAATCTCCCGTGCCTTGCTGGTGTCAAAATCCCCCCCCTGAACCCGTCCGATCAAATCGGCCAGTCCCACCGCCGGAATCGGAAAACTCTCGATCGTCCCCCCTCGATCGTGCATCACCCGCAACACGTCCTGCGTGACCCAGTTCGCCGCGCTCTTTCCGTCCCGTATCCGCTCGGCCAATTCCACGAAGTATTCGATCGCCGCCGGCCCCTGGTTTACCAGCACTTCGCTGTCGTAGGCCGAGATCCCATGCGTAACTTCCAGCCGCCGCCGCAACTCCGACGGCGTCTCGCCGATCGCTTCCCGTACCTTCTGCACCTGCTCCTCGGTCACCGTCACCGGCGTCAGGTCCGGATCGGGAAAATACCGGTAATCGCTCGATTCCTCCTTGTGCCGTTGCCCCCGCGTGACGTTTGCTTCGTCATCCCAGCCCCGCGTCTGCTTGGGAACGGTCCCCAGCTCTTGCCGCGTTTCCTCCCACAACTGGTACTGTCGCTCCGCTTCATACGAGATCGCTCTCTCCACGGCCCGAAAGCTATTGACGTTTTTGATCTCCACGATCGGCGTCTTGGCGATGTGGCCGTCCGGCAACGGAATGTGCAGGTTCACGTTCGCATCCACCCGCAAGCTCCCCTCCTGCATGTTGCAGTCCGACACCTCCAGATACAACAGCAGCAACCGCAGCTCGGTCAAAAACGCCTTCGCTTCCAACGGCGAGCGAATGTCCGGCTGGCTCACAATCTCCAACAGCGGCGATCCCGTCCGGTTCAAATCGATCCGGCTGTCGGCGCGCCCCGCCGCCTCGTCGTGCATGCTCTTGCCGGCGTCCTCCTCCAGATGGGCCCGAATGATCCCAATCCGCTTCGCCTCGAACCGCTCCTTCGCGTCGCTGATCTCCAGCCACCCGTCAAACGAAAACGGCAAGTCGTACTGGCTGATCTGATATCCCTTCGGCAAGTCCGGATAGTAGTACTGCTTCCGGTCCCACTTCGTGAACGGCGCGATCTCGCAATTCAACGCCACCGCCGTTCGCAGCGCCAACTCAAACGCCCTCCGGTTCATCACCGGCAACGATCCCGGCAACCCCAGACAAACCGGGCACACCTGCGTATTCGGCGGCGCTCCAAACGTCGTGGGACAGCCGCAAAACAGCTTGCTCTGCGTCAAGAGTTGGACGTGAACCTCCAACCCCACGACTATCGTGTACGGAATCGACATGGAATCCCACAACTGACGAAATCGATGAGACCATTGAGACGGCCGGCGCCGGCCGCGCGCACCCAATCGGCCCCTCCATCCCGCTGCCAGTTCGCCGCTCCTGGCCGCTGTCCTTTATAACGTCCCGCGCCCCGCGCGCGGAGGGATCGACCAGCCGACCCAAGCGTTATTCGCCGACCTGGCTCGCTTTCTTGCGCGCCCCTCAGCGTCCCAGCAAATCCCCATGCCCCAGCACCTCGTACCGCGGCCCATCCCGCCCCAATTCGCTCGAGTACACCGCGACCTGCGAAACCATCATCGGTCCAGCTTCAAATTCCTCTAGCCCTGCCACCAGCGCGGCCAGCTCTCCCGGACCTTCCGGCAACGAGCGCACCCGCCCGATCGTCAAATGCGGACGAAACCGGCGATTGTCGGCTCGAAAACCCGCCTCCGCCAGCCCATTCTCAATCGCTTCGTGCAGTTCGATCAGCCGTTTCCCCCCCTCCGCCACCCCCAGCCAGATCGTCCGCGGATTCGACAGCGATGGAAATACCCCCACCCCAGTCAGTTCGACGTCGAACGGCGCAAACGGCGCCGCCGCCCCCGCCACGCTGGCGCACACCGCCGGAACCTCCGTCAACTGTACGTCCCCCAGAAAATTCAACGTCAAATGCATCTGCTCCGGCGGCGTCCAGCGAACCTTGGCCGGCGCGGAGCTCAGGCTCTTAATCACCAGCCGCGCGCGATCCCGCAGCTCCTGCCACACGTCCACCGCCACAAACGTCCGGATCGCTCGCATACTCGCTCCCGCCCCGCCAGAACCACTCCTTGCCGCCCAACCGACCGCTCAGATCACCCCATCGATCCCCCCGCTCAGAATGTCAGCATCTGCCGGTACTCGTCCACCCGCCGGTCCAAGTCCCCCCGGTCCACCTCCTTCAGCCGGTCCAGGCTGAAGTCCTCCACTGTGAAACTCGCCACCACCACCCCAAAAGCCATCGCCTGCTTCAGCGTACGCGGCGAAAAATCGTTCTGCTCCGCCAAATACCCCATCATCCCCCCGGCAAAGCTGTCCCCCGCCCCCGTCGGATCGATCACCCGCGCGGTCGGATACGCAGGCATGACATACGTCTCATGCTCGCTGAAAAACATCGCCCCATGCTCCCCCTTCTTGATCACCACGAACTTCGGTCCCATCTCCCGCACCCGATGTCCCGCCCGCACCAGGTTCTCGTCGTCGGTGAGCAGCTTGGCTTCGCTGTCGTTGAGCACCAGCCCGTCCACCCGCCGCAATAACTCCATCAAATGGTCCCGCTCGATATTGATCCACAGATCCATCGTGTCCGCCACCGACAACTCGCAGCCGCTCGCCTGGTCCAGCACTTGCAATTGATTCCGCGGCGAGTCGTTCCCCAAAAACACGAACCTCGACTGCCGGAACGCCGCTGGCAACACGGGGCGGAACTCCCCCAGCACGTTCAACTGCACTTCCAGCGTTTCGCGGTCGTTCATGTTCGGCTGGTACTTCCCGCGCCAGCGAAACGTCTTTCCCCCAGCGACGGTGTGCAGGCCGCTGGTGTCGATATTCCGGCTCTGCAAAAAGTCGGTATGTT
>JALHPA010000489.1 GCA_022842745.1 Pirellulales bacterium | reverse complement strand
GCCGTTCCAAGGCGATCGCATTCCGTGAGCCGGTAGGGGGAATCGGCCGGCAATTCTCGCATCAGCCGGCGGTGGGCCCGGCCCAGATTGTGGTAGGGGAGGGAGGGGAACAGGTGGTGCAAGGCGTGAAACCGCAAACCCACCGGCATGGACGCCAAATGGACCAGCGAGGGGCGGGGGAAGTTCACGGAGTCCAGCAACTGCTCAAGAAAGGTCAGCTCTCGACCGTCGTTGAGAAAGCGGTGGGCCCCCAAGGTGCGGATGTTGTTGACGAGCGCTATGAAGAATCCGGTGAGGTAGGCCTGAACCAGAAACGAGAGGGGCAATACGCCGTTACGGAGCGGGCGCTCAAACGCTTCGGGAGGAACGTCCGCGCTGAGACCGCGAACGAGCAACACGGCGATTGCGAGACAGAACAGCCAGCAGCCAAATTCCTGCAGTCGCCAGATCTTCAGCACGGCCGGAGTGGGCATGGGTCGGACGTACATGGGGTCCATGACCATCGAGGAGGCGTGGCGAGATACCCAGCGGCGCAAGGGGGGGCTGATCCAGGTCAAGGGAGTCAGCAGGGTGAACCGGAGGATGGCCAGCAACGGGATGAAGAAGGGTTGCAGGAGGTAGAGGAGAATCGCAATCGGGGACTGCGTGCCAAGAGGGAGGTATTCGCCGTCTTGTTTCGTTCCGTAGTGGGTGCGACGGTGATGGTCGAGATGGGTGTAGTACAGGAAGGAGGGGACCAGAAAAGGGATGCCTGCCAAGAGGTTCCAAGCGAAGCGGAAGGCGCGAAATGTGCCTTGGCGGAGGTGGACGATTTCGTGAATGAAGAGCGAGGCGCGATAGATGGCAAGGGAGGAGACGATGAACAGGGCTACTTGGGTCGGAGAACCCGATTCGACTCGCGCAACCAGGCTGAAACAGACGACTCCGACGGTCCAGGAGAGAAGAAAATCGGCCCAAAACAGGAGGGGATTGGGAGTGAACAGGTCGCTGACGATGGCCCGCGCTTCTGCGAGGGAGAAGGGGGCTTGCCGAGGATCGAGTTTCAACATGGCCAAGTATGGGCCTGCCCCCTGCGCTCGGAGGCAAACGGCGATATGGATGTGGGTATATAGGGGATTATAGGGATTTTGGGGCGATTGACGCCTTGCGGCAAGAGGCAAAGGAGCGAAGCGGGTGCAGGTCTTGCTCAAGAATTCGCAGGCGATCTAAAAGAGACTATCGGCGGGCGATTGGCAGGGTTCTAATTGGCCCATTACTCCTATCTTTCGAAGATATAGACGGAAGGGTTTCCGTAGTCGGTTCCGCCCACAAAACCGGCATATTTGGTGCTGGCGGTAGGAGGATTTGGGTAGAATGAACGGATTGGCCGCTGCCTGACCGGTGGATGGCGAAATCTGGAAGCTGGTCCGTGGGATTTTCGCCGGAACTTGTTGGGCGGCAACGCTTTGGCTACGCGGTACAATTGGTCAACTGACGATGCGCGAAATCTATGTCTGAACAAACCTTTCAACCTGAGCATTTCATCAACCGGGAGTTGAGCTGGCTGGAGTTCAACGCGCGGGTGTTGGAGGAGGCGGAGGATGCGGCCAATCCGCTGTTGGAACGGGTGAAATTCCTGTCGATTTTCAGTTCCAACTTGGATGAGTTCTTCATGGTTCGGGTTTCGGGGTTGCGGGAGCAAGCGTTTGGGGACGGGGCGCCGCAGGACTACACGCCGGACGGAGTGCGTCCCGTGGCACAATTGCAGCGGATCTGCAAACGGACGCAGGAACTGGTGGCGGCGCAATACCGCTGTTGGAACGAGTCGGTGCTGCCGCAGCTTGCGGCGGAGGAGATTCGATTGCTCAAGGTGGAGGAGCTGAACGACGAGCAGCGGGCGTTATTGAACAAGTTTTTTCACGAGCGGGCGTTTCCGATTCTGACGCCGATGGCGGTGGATCCTTCGCACCCGAGTCCGCATTATCACAACCGGGGGTTGTATCTGGCGGCGATGCTGGAGCGGCGGCGCGGATTGGGGCCAAAGCAACTGTTTGCGGTGGTGCAGGTTCCGCAGGTGCTGCCGCGTTTAGTGCCGGTGGGACAGGGAGGCCTGCAGCATTTCATTTTGCTGGAGGAGGCGGTTTCGTCGTGGCTGCCGGAATTGTTTGGCGGATTCGCGGTGCTGACGTGGACGACGTTTCGGATTACGCGGGACAGCGACATCGAGCTGTTGGAGCAGGAATCGGACGACATGCTGCGGCTGATCGAGGATCGGCTGAAGACGCGGCAGCATGGCGAGGCGGTGCGGCTGGAAGTGGCGGCGGACGCCGACGAGGAGCTGTCGCGGCTGATTATCGACGAGGAGTACATCCGGGACAATTCGCCGGAGGGGTACAGCGAGGTGTATCGCATTCCCGGACCGCTGGATTTGACGGCGATGACCGAGTTGACGCGGTTGCCGGAGCGGGACGCGCTGCGCGATCCGCCGTTTTCGCCGGCGTCACCGCGCGGCATACGGCGGCGAGGGGACGACCTGTTCGCGACGATCGCGCGGCGCGACATTTTGTTGCACCATCCGTACGACACGTTCGATAGCGTGGTGGATTTTGTCAGCCGGGCGGCGAACGATCCGAAGGTATTGGCGATCAAGCAAACGCTGTATCGGACGAGCGGGGACTCGCCGGTGACGCGGGCATTGATCCAGGCGGCGGAGAACGGGAAGCACGTGACGGCGCTTGTGGAGCTGAAGGCCCGGTTCGACGAGGCGAACAACGTGAGTTGGGCGCGGCAGTTGGAGCGGGCGGGGGTCCACGTGGTGTTTGGGTTTCTGGACCTGAAGACGCACTGCAAATTGTCGCTGGTGGTGCGGCAGGAGGGGGGGAACCTGCGGCGGTACGTACACCTGGGGACGGGGAACTACAACCCGACGACGGCGCTTTTGTACACGGACCTGGGGTTATTTACGGCGAGCGAGGATATTTGTACGGACGCCTCGGCGTTGTTCAACCTGCTGACTGGGTATTCGCAGGGGCACCAGTGGCGGAAGCTGGTGGTGGCGCCGACGGATTTGCAGCGGCGGACGGTGCAGTTGATCGAGGAGCAGACCGAGTTGGCGGAATCCGGGAAGCCATCGCGGATATTCGCCAAGCTGAACGCACTGGTGGACCATCGGGTGATCGAGGCTTTGTATCGCGCAAGCCAGGCGGGGGTGCCGATCGATATAGTCGACCGCGGCGTGTGCTGTTTGCGCCCTGGATTGCCGGGGATATCGGAGACGATTCGGGTGCGGAGCATTGTGGACCGATTTTTGGAGCACAGCCGGATTTATGTATTTGGCCCGGACGCGGACGCGAAAGTTTATTTGTCGAGCGCCGACTGGATGCCGAGGAACTTTTACCGCCGCGTGGAGGTGATGTTTCCGATCGAGTCGCCGGAGCTGAAGGACCGGGTATTGCACGAGATTTTGCCGGCGTATTTGTTGGACAACGTGAAGACGCGGATTCTGCAGCCGGACGGGGCCTATTTGCACGCGCAGCCGGCGCCGGGGGAGGCGCCGTATCGGTGCCAGGAACGGCTGCTGGCGATCCGGCCGACGACCGCGTCCGGGGGAGACTCGCGCGCGCAGGGGGTGGCGGGACAAGAAACGAACGGCCGGTTTGCGCACGAGGAGCGGGTGGCTCAGTTTTAAGCGACACGTTCCGCGTGGATCGAGACGTGTCGGCCGGCGCGATCGTTCGGGACCCCGGGGCTACCCCGGGGCGTCTGGTACTGGACGAGCATCCGCTTTCATGACCA